>NZ_BAAHAF010000163.1:0-84444 GCF_054777815.1 Angustibacter speluncae
ACGACGGCGAGGCGGACGGCGGCGACCCGATGGCGCTGCTCGGCGCCGGCCCGTCCGACGAGGCCGCGCTCGCGCTGCCCGCCGCGCGCGAGCGGCTCCTCGCGATGCTGGCGGCGGCGTCGGCGCAGGGCGCGGTCGGCGTCGCGCAGGACATCGCCGGCTACAGCCTGCGGCCCTGGGGCTTCGACCCGGCCGACGTGCACGCGAAGGCGCTCGTCGTGCAGGGCGACGCCGACCCCGTGATCGGGACGGCCCACGGCCGCTGGTGGCAGCGCTCGCTGGCGTCCGCGCGGCTCGAGGTGGTGCCCGGCGCCGGGCACCTGGTGCTGCTGCCGCTGTGGGGCCGGGTGCTCGCGCACCTGGCGCCCGGTGCGCGGCACCGCGGCTGAGCGGGCCGCTCGCGGTCCCGGATCGCCGTGTTCCCGGGCGCCGGCACGTGTCGGATCCCCGGGAACGCGGCGATTCGGGGAGGAGGAAGGGAGGTCAGCCGCGGACGGCCTGGTCGAGCCGGTCGAGGGCGCCGTTCCAGCGCTGCTCGTAGGCGGAGCGGTCGCCGTCGAGGCGGTCGTGCCGCAGGTCGATGCGGGTGGCACCGCCGTCGTCGGCGAGGTCCAGCTCGACGATCGACGCGGGGGCGTCGGGGTGCTCGTGCCACGACAGCCGCAGCTGCTCCTGCGGGTGGTAGCTGCGCAGGACGCCGCTGGGTCCCTCGTCGCTGTGCCACGGTTCGCCCTTGCCGCCGAACGCGGCGCCCGGGCCGAGCAGCGCCTCCGCGCCGCTGCTGCTGATCAGGGTCTGCCACACCTGCGCCACGGGGGCGTCCACGGTGCGCACCACCTGGACGCCGTCCTGCTTCCCGTCGGTCTCGACCTCGCTCGCGCTCATCCGTTCCTCCGTCCGGAGTCCTCCGACCCGCCTCGACGGCGCCGAGGCGCTGCCCCCATCTCAGCACCACGCGGCGCCCGGGACCAGGGGTCAGGACGACGAGCAGCCCGGCACGTCGGTCGACACCAGCGGGCGGACCCGCACGGACCGGAAGCGCACGTCGTCGCCGTCGCCGTGGTTCTGCAGGCCGAGGTGACCGGGGTCGGCCGGCGGACGTCCGTCGTCGAGCGGGTGGTCGAGCACCTGGGACCCGTTGAGCCGCACGGCGATCCGGTCGTCGCGCACCTCGATCTCGAAGGTGTTCCACTCCCCGGGCGGACGGAGCGCGGCGTCGCGGGCCGCGACGTCGGGGCCGGCGACGCCGTAGAGGCCGCCCGTGGTGCGGTCGGGTGCGTCGCTGGCGTCGACCTGCACCTCCCAGCCCTGCTCGACGGCGACCCACGGGTCGCCGCCGGGGTCGGGGAAGCCGACGAACACCCCGGAGTTGTCGTCGCCGGCCACCGACCACTCCACCTCGGCCAGGTAGGGCGCTTCCAGCGGGGTCCGGTGCCACAGCAGCCCGAGGCCGCCGGTGGTCCGGACCGACCCGTCGTCGAGCCGCTCGAACCCGCCGGGACCGGCCTGCTCCCAGGCCTCGAGCGAGGCGGGGTCGTCGTCGAGCAGGGTCGTCCAGGCGGGGTCGGGCGGGCAGGCGCGCGGGTCGGGCGGCGCCTGCGCCGGTGAGCCGCAGCCGATGGCCGCACCGAGGACGAGGACGGCGAGCGCCGCTGCCGGACCGAGGTCGTGCCGGCGGCGGCGCACACCTCACCGTACGCCGCGGGGCCGGAACTGGATGCTGATGCGCGGCCCCACCGGCTGCGCGGTCTTCGGGACGCAGTGCTCCCAGGTGCGCTGGCACGAACCGCCCATCACCAGCAGGTCGCCGTGACCGAGCCGGTGCCGCACGGTGGGGCCGCCGCCGCCGTCCGGGCGCAGCAGCAGCGCCCGCGGCGCCCCGACGGAGACGATGGCGACCATCGTGTCCTCGAGCCGCGAGCGCCCGATCCGGTCGCCGTGCCAGGCCACCGAGTCGCGCCCGTCGCGGTAGAAGCACAGGCCCGCGGTGGCGAACGGCTCGCCCAGCTCGTCGCGGTAGTGCCGGTCGAGCGCCTGCTTGACGTCGGCGAGGACGGGGTCGGGCAGCGGGTCGCGCTCGCCGTAGAAGCAGAGCAGCCGGGGGACCTCGACGACCTTGTCGTACATCTCGCGCCGCTCGGCGTACCAGGGCACCGCCTCGACGAGGCGCTCGAACAGGTCGTCGGCGCCGTGCAGCCAGCCCGGGACGGTGTCGACCCAGGCGCCGCGGGACAGGTGCGTGCGGGTGACCCGGCCCGCCAGCGGCTCGACACCGGAGCCGCCCTCGTCGGCCAGGTCGAGCAGGGAGCCCTGCCAGGTCAGCGTCTCCGCCATGCCCGCGATCGTACACCTGTTCGATCCGGTGCACCGGGAACGGGCGTGACGTCTGTCAGGGGCGCCGTCCGGGGCGCGTGCCTACGGTCGAGGGACCATGCGCACCCTCCGCCTGCTGCCCGCCGCCGCCCTCGCCGTCGTCCTGCTCGCCGGGTGCTCGTCCACCTCGGACGAGCCGCCACCGGCTGCCGCGCCGAGCGCGTCGTCGGCCCCCTCCCCGTCGTCCTCGCCGCCACCGGCGACGAGCCGGCCACCCACGTCGGCCGCCGCGACCGAATGCACCACCGCGGGCCCGGTGCCGCCGGACGGCGCGGTCACCCGCGAGGTCGGCGACGTCGACGGCGACGGGCGCCCCGACACCGCCTGGCTCGCCCCGGCCGCGGGGGGCGCGGTGTCGGTCGGCATCCGGACGGCGGCCGGCGGGTCGTCCGCCGCGGACGTGACGCTGACCGGGCCGTCGGCGCGCTCGCTGCTCGTGGCGGACGCGGACGGCGACGGCCGGTCCGAGCTGTTCGTCTCCGACGGGCGCACCGTCGACCTCTACGCCTTCGACGGCTGCGCCGTGCAGCCGGTGCTGAACCGGGAGGGGACCGACTACCAGTTCGACCTCGGGTTCCGCGGCAACGGGACGGGCCTCGGCTGCACCGACGTCGGTGGGTCGCGGCACCTCGTGGGGCTGAACGCGACCGGACGGTCCGACACCGCCGTCGAGTGGTCGCGCACGGTCGTCGAGCTCGACGGGCTGCAGGCGCGCAACGGGGCCACCGACACCGGGGCGTACGCGCTGCCCGCCGAGCAGGCGCAGGCCGACCTGCTCTCGCAGGTGACCTGCGGCGACCTGACGATGCAGGACGACGGGCTCGTGCTCCCGGGCTAGGTGCGCGGCCGGGCTAGGTGCGCGGCCGGGCTAGGTGCGCGACGTCCGGCTCGCGCACGGCTGGAACGCCGCAGAACGGGCGAATCCGGCTAGCGTGTCCGGCCTGGACCCAGCGCGAGGAGGCGGCGATGGCCGGCACGGACGAGCAGGTGCACGACGGCACGGAGGGGCGCTCGAGCGCGATGCGCAAGGCGTCGCTCAAGTACGTGGGGCCCGGAATGGTCGTCGCCGCAACGGGTGTCGGCGCCGGCGACCTCGTCGCCACGCTGGTCGCGGGCTCGAAGTACGGGTACACGCTGCTGTGGGCGGCGGTCATCGGCTGCGTCGTGAAGATCGCGCTGGCCGAGGCCACCGGGCGGTGGCACCTCGCGACCGGGAAGACGATCTTCGAGGGCTGGCGCTCGCTCGGTCGCTGGACCACCGTCTACTTCGCGATCTACGTCGTGGTCTGGGGTTTCGTCTTCGGCGCCACCGCGATGACGGCGACGGCGCTGCCGCTCAACGCGCTCTTCCCGTCCGTCCCGCTCAACGTGTTCGCGGTGCTGGCCGGCCTCGCCGGCCTGGCGTTCGTGTGGTTCGGCAGGTACGCGGTCTTCGAGAAGGTCATGACGGCGCTGGTCGGCATCATGTTCGTCACCGTCGTCGGCCTCGCCGTGATGCTCGTGCCCGACGTCCCGGCCATGCTCGCGGGGCTGGTGCCGTCCGTCCCGGACGGGTCCGTCGTCTACACCCTCGGCCTGATCGGCGGCGTGGGCGGCACGATCACGATGGCGGCCTACGGGTACTGGGTGAACGCCAAGGGCTGGAGCGACTCGTCCTGGATGAAGGTGATGCGCCTCGACAACCAGGTCGCCTACGTCACCACCGGCGTCTTCGTGATCGCCATGCTGGTCGTCGGCGCCGAGGTGCTCTACTCCGCGCAGATCGCGCTCGCCGAGGGCGACCGCGGCCTGCTCGACCTCGACGCGGTGCTCGAGGAGCGGTTCGGCGGGTTCGTCTCGACCGTCTTCCTGGTCGGCTTCCTCGCCACCGCGTTCACGTCGGTGCTCGGTGTGTGGCAGGGCGTCTCGCTGATGTTCGCCGACTTCGTGTCGAACCTGCGCGGCCGGTCCGAGTCCGGTGACGCCACCCGGGAGGCGCTGGCCGCCGAGAAGTCGTGGGCGTTCCGGGGCTACGCGCTGTGGCTGACGTTCCCGCCGATGCTGCTGCTGCTGATCGACCGGCCGTTCGCGCTGGTGATCGCCTACGGTGCGCTGGGCGCGTTCTTCATGCCGTTCCTCGCGCTCACGCTGATCTGGTTGCTGAACTCGTCGCGGGTGCCGCGGGAGTGGCGCAACCGGTGGCTCAGCAACACGCTGCTCGTCGCCGCCGGGCTGCTGTTCGTCGTGCTGTGCGCGATCGAGCTGCAGAAGCAGCTCTCGTCCCTCTAGGCGCGTCCGGCATGATCGCCGGCATGGGACGCGCATTCCGGCAGGTGGACGTGTTCGGCGGCGAGGCGTACCGGGGGAACCCGGTGGCGGTGGTCCTCGACGCCGAGGGGCTCACGACCGAGCAGATGCAGGGCTTCGCCACCTGGACGAACCTGTCCGAGACCACGTTCGTGCTGCCCCCGACGCGGCCGGGCGCGCACTACCGCGTCCGAATCTTCACGCCCTCGACCGAGCTGCCGTTCGCCGGGCACCCCACGCTCGGCACCTGCCACGCCTGGCTCGGGGCGAACCCGTGCGACGACGAGGTCGTCGTCCAGGAGTGCGACGCCGGGCTCGTGCCCGTCCGCCGCTCGGACGACCGGCTCGCCTTCCGGGCGCCGCCGCTGCGCCGGTCCGGCCCGGTCGACGACGCCGACCTCGAGCGGGTGCTGCGGGTGCTGCGGCTCGACCGCGGCGACGTGCTCGACGCCGCCTGGGCCGACAACGGACCGGGGTGGGTCGCGGTGCTGCTGCGCGACGCCGACGCCGTGCTCGCCGTCGAGCCCGGCCCGCTCGACGGCCTCGACATCGGGGTGGTCGGGCTGCACCCCGAGGGCTCGGAGTGCGCGGTCGAGGTGCGCGCGTTCTTCCCCGTCGGCGACGCCACCACCGAGGACCCCGTCACCGGCAGCCTGAACGCCGGTGTGGCGCAGTGGCTCACCTCGTCCGGGCGGCTGGCCGCCCCCTACGTCGCCGCGCAGGGGACGGCGATCGGGCGGGCCGGGCGCGTCCACGTCGACGCCGACGGCGACGACCTGTGGATCGGCGGCGCCACCGTCACCTGCGTCGAGGGCACCGTCGCCCTCTGAGGCCCCTGTTCGTTCACCACGTTCAGTTGGTGGTCGCCACCTGAACGTGGTGGGCGGGCCTCGCGAAGTGGGTGCTCGCCTCGCGAAGTCGGCCGGTCACCAGCGGTACGGCTGGAAGTCCTTGAGATAGACGCCGTGCAGGTCGACGCCGGCCTCGCCCTGGACGATCGGGTCGTAGACGCGGGCAGCGCCGTCGACCAGGTCGAGCGGGGCGTGGAAGCCCTCCTCGGCGAGCCGGAGCTTGGTGACGTGCGGGCGCTCGTCGGTGATCCAGCCGGTGTCGACGGCGGTCATCAGGATGCCGTCGCTGGCCAGCATCTCGCCGGCGCTGGTGCGGGTCAGCATGTTCAGCGCGGCCTTGGCCATGTTCGTGTGCGGGTGACCGGGGCCCTTGTAGCCGCGGCCGAACACGCCCTCCATCGCCGACACGTTGACAACGTAGGTGCGCCGGTGCGGGCTCGCCGCCATCGACGCGCGCAGCCGGCTGATCAGGATGAAGGGCGCCGTCTGGTTGCACAGCTGCACCTCGAGCAGCTCCATCGGGTCGACCTCGTGCACGACCTGGGTCCAGGAGTTGGCGGTGGCGATGTCGGGCAGCAGGCCGCCGGCGTCGATCGCCGTCCCCGACTGGTGCCGCTCGAGCGAGGCGTGCCCGGCCATGAGCGACATCCGGCTGATCTCGTTGCCGGACAACCCCGCCGGCAGGTGCGGCACCGGGTGGTGCGACAGCGAGCCGGCGAGTGCGGCGGGGTGGGCCTCGCTGATCCGGTCGAAGGTCAGGATCTCGGGCAGCGGGCCGTCGGGCAGCGGTTCGGACTCGGCCGCGATCAGCGGCGCGTACGCACCGGGCGAGCGGCGCACGGTCTGCGCCGCGTTGTTGATCAGGACGTCGAGCGGCCCGGCCTCGGCCACGCTGTCGGCGAGCGCGACCACCTGCGCCGGGTCGCGCAGGTCGATGCCGACGATGTGCAGCCGGTCGATCCACTCGTGGGCGTCCTCGAGCTGGGCGAACCGGCGGGCGGCGTCGTTCGGGAACCGCGTGGTGATCGTGGTGTGGGCGCCGTCGCGCAGCAGCTTGAGCGCGATGTACATGCCGATCTTGGCGCGACCGCCGGTGAGCAGCGCGCGGCGTCCAGTGAGATCGACTCGGGCGTGGCGCTTCTCGTGGCTCGTCGCGGCGCAGTCGGGACAGAGCTGGTGGTAGAACGCGTCGACGACCGTGTAGGGCTGCTTGCAGATGTAGCAGGGCCGCGGCTGCAGGTACTCGCCCGCCGTCGCGCCCCGCGCGTTGCTCACCAGCGCGATGCCGGCGGTCTCGTCGTCGATGCGCTGGGGCGACCCGGTGGCGGTGGCGGCGACCACGGCCGCGTCGGCCTCCTGCCGCGCCATCCGCCGCTCGTCGCGCCGGTTGCGCTTGTACGCCTTGTAGATGCTCGCGGTGCCGCGCCGGATCGTGACCGCGTCGGGGTGCTCGGCCGGCAGGTCCTCGACGCGGGCGAGCACCGCCAGGGCGTGCGCCAGGTCGTCCGGGGCGATCCGCCCGTCGACGAGGGGGACGGGCACCGGCTGCGGTTCGAGGGACGGATCGGGCACAGGACGAGGGTAGGCGCCCGCGCCTCACCCCTCGTCGGCGAGCCACTCCTTCGCCAGCCGCTTCGGTGCGCGGGCGAGCCAGGCCTCGACCACGACCTCCTCCAGCTCGTCCGGGCTGAGCTGGTGCAGGTGGGCGCCGCGCACCAGCACGCCCTTGTAGCCGTCGAAGTGCGGGGTGGTGAAGAACGGCGTGCCGGGGTCGTCGACCAGCGCCCGCTTGGCCTCGACGTCCGGCGTGGAGAGCACGATCACGTCGGTGAGCCGCTCGCCGTCGTCGCCCAGCGCGTCCGGCCGCGGGGTGCGGAACACGACGAACGCCTTGCCGCGGACGAGGTAGGCCTCGGCGTCCCAGGACGTGCCGGTCTCGACCTCGGGCAGCCGCTCGGCGAACCGGCGCAGGTCGGCGACGGTGGCCCCGCGAGGGTTCACCGCCGGCTCCCGTCCCTGTACTTGCGGTGCACGGCCTGCCGGCTGACGCCGAGCTGGCCGGCGATCTCGGCCCACGACAGCCCTCGCACCCTGGCCCGCCGCACCTGCACCCCCTCGAGCCGGTCCGCCTCCGACCGCAGCCTGGCCGCAGCCCGCAGGCCCGCCCACGGGTCGTCGTCGGACGCCTGCCGCACCAACGTCACCATCTCGTCCACCTCCACGACGTCAACGTAGGTTGACATCGGCCGCCTGTCAACGGATGTTGACATGTGCACGCGGAGGGGAGTCCGTGGCCGCGGGAGCCGGATCGGGCCCTATCGCAGCGCCGACTCCCCTCGGTGTGCGCACGCGGCCGTGGCAGGGTGGGCGGGTGCACGCGCTGGAGCCGCTGGAGGCGCCCGTCTCGCCGCTCGCCGCGCTGCGGCGCATCGGCTTCCTGCTCGAGCGCGCCCGGGAGAGCTCGTACAAGGTCGAGGCGTACCGCAAGGCGTGCGCCACCCTGGCCAAGCTGTCGCCCGACGAGGTGGCGAGCCGGGCGCAGCGCAAGGCCCTCACCGAGCTGCCGGGCATCGGCCGCTCCACCGCGACGGCGGTCGAGCAGGCCGTCGCCGGCAAGGTGCCCTCCCGCCTCGCCGAGCTGCAGGACGCCGCGGGGCCGCTGGTCGAGGGGGGTGAGGAGCTGTTCGCCGCGATCCGGGGCGACCTGCACATGCACTCCGACTGGAGCGACGGCGGCTCGCCCGTCGAGGAGATGCTCGTGACCGCGATGGAGGTCGGCCAGACCTGGACCGCCCTCACCGACCACTCGCCGCGCCTCAAGGTCGCCAACGGCCTCACCGCGGCGCGGCTGAAGAAGCAGCTCGCGCTGGTCGACCGCCTGAACGAGCGCGTCGACGGGCGGTTCCGGCTGCTGAAGGGCATCGAGGTCGACATCCTCGACGACGGCTCGCTCGACCAGACCGACGAGATGCTCGACCGGCTCGACGTCGTGACGGCCAGCGTGCACTCGAAGCTGAAGATGGAGCGCACGGCGATGACCCGGCGGATGGTGAACGCGGTGAAGAACCCCCGGGTCGACGTGCTCGGCCACTGCACCGGCCGGCTGGTCACCGGTGGCCGGGGCACGCGACCGCAGAGCCAGTTCGACGCCCGCGCCGTGTTCGAGGCCTGCGCCGAGCACGGCACCGCGGTCGAGATCAACTCCCGCCCCGAGCGGTGCGACCCGCCCGACGAGCTGGTCCAGCTGGCCCTCGAGCTCGGCTGCACGTTCACCATCGACTCGGACGCGCACGCCCCCGGTCAGCTCGAGATGAAGGCCTACGGCGCGGAGCGGGCCGAGCGGCTGGGCGTGCCGTGGGACCGCATCCTCACCACGTGGGACGTCGACGACGTCCTCGACTGGACCGGACGCGCGTGACGGCGCTCCTGGTGGTGTTCGCCGGCCTTCCCGGCTCCGGCAAGACCACCGTCTCGCGCGCGGTGGCCGACCGGCTCGGAGCGACCTTCCTGCGCGTGGACACGATCGAGTCGGCCGTGCAGACGTGGCTCGCGCCGGTGGGTGGCAGTCCCGTCGGCTACGTCGCCGCCGCGCAGGTCGCGCACGACCAGCTGGTCTCCGGGCGCGACGTGGTGGTCGACGCGGTCAACGCCGTCGACCTCGCCCGCGAGGGGTGGCGCCGCCTGGCTGCCGGCACCGGCGCGCGGCTGCGCTGGGTCGAGGTCGTCTGCACCGACGAGGACGAGCACCGCCGCCGGGTCGAGGGCCGCACCGGCGACTGGCCCGGCCACGAGCCGCCGACGTGGGAGGCCGTGCGCAACGCCGGGTTCGAGCCGTTCACCGACGAGCGGCTGCTCGTCGACAACGTGGGGGACGCGGGCGCGCACGTGGAGCGGGTGCTCGCGCACCTCTCCCGGTAGGGGTCAGCGCAGCCGCAGCCGGAGCTGGCCGCCGGACTCGACGCTCGACTCCACGACCTCGGCGCGGGACTCGACGAACGCCGTGAAGGTCTTGAACCCCAGGGCCTTCTCCTTGAACCCGGCGTCCATGCGCTGCATCTGGCTCTTCACGCCGCCGCCGTTCAGCCAGTCGTCGGCGTTGTCGGCGCGGTCCTGCACGATCTGCAGGGCGCGCACCAGCAGGCTCGTGGCGGCCTGCTGCTCCGGCGGCTCGTCGGGCTCGGGCGCTGCGGCCTTCTTCGCCGCCGCCTTCTTCGCGGTCGCCTTCTTGGCGGTCGTCTTCTTCGCCGCGGCCTTCTTCGTCGCCCGCCCCGACGTGGCGGGCTCGACCGCGGGCTCCGGCACGTCGTCGGGCTCCGCCGCCGGCTCCGGCGCGACCACCTCGGGCTCGACGGCCGCCGCGCGCTTCGACGTGCGCTTCGAGGTCCGGCGCGCCACCGGCGCCACCGTGTCGTGCTCGGCGCCGAACGAGAACGTCGGGATCAGCGCCGGCGGTTCGCTGATGCCGGGAACCGCGTCGTAGGAGGTGAACTCGTCGCACGCAGCCACCAGGGCGCGGCCGGTGGAGCCGCTGACGCCGATGCCGACGACGTACCGGCCGAGGCGCTTGCACCGCTGCGCCAGCGCGACGTAGTCGGAGTCGCCGGCGACGAGCACCACGTGGGTGAGGTCGTCGTACTGCATCAGGTCGGCGACGGCGTCGACGGCGAGCCGGATGTCGGCGCCGTTCTTCGTCCCGCTGACCGGGAAGAGCTGGGTGAGGTCGACGGCCCGGTCGACCAGCTGGTGCCGGTACGTGGCGTTGGCGGGCACCGACCAGTCGGCGTAGGCCCGGGCCATGGCGACCCGTCCGAACGAGGCCGCGTAGTCGAGCAGGGCGCCGACGTCGACCCGCGCCTGGTCGATCTTGGCGGTCACCGGGTGGTCCTCGTCGCCGGGACCGCCGTGCCGCCAGGCGTTGTCGGACCGCCACGCGTCGCGCGAGCCGGTCGCGTGCACCTGGTCGTACCGGGAGATCACGACGTTGTCGAAGTCGATGTAGACCGCGACGCGCGGGTTGTCGGTCGCAGAGTGGCTCGGCACCCGCCCACCGTAGCCCTCTGCCGTCGGGCTACCCGTCGGACGGAGCGGGGCGGCGGTCGGCCGGCGGCTCGACGAGCTCGGCCCACACCTCGACCAGCTCGCCCACCAGCCCGTCGCGGAGGGTGAGGAACATCGCGACGTGGTGGATCTCGTCGCCGTCGCTGACCCGCGCGAGCGCGCACGCGCGCTCGCCCGACACCACCTCGTCGACGGGCTCGAACCGCCACGCACCGGGGTAGTCGCGGTTCAGCGCGACGTACCCGGCGCGGTCGAGCACCTCGCCGGTGTGCACGTAGCGGCAGGTGAAGTCGGTGGCGAGCAGCGCCTCGAGGGCGTCCCAGTCGCGGCCGTCGATCGCCCGCGCGAGGTCGGTGACGACCGTGGCCGTGGTGGTCACCGGCCGGCCCCGTCCTCGAGCCACCAGCCGGTCACCATGCCGGCGGGGCGTCCGGGCTCGACGTAGTACTCGGTGCCGAAGAACTGCGCGAACACCTCCTCCGGCATGGCGAGCATCATGCCGACGTCGCTGGTCTGGCTGCGGTGGGCCTCGAGCGCGGCCCGACGCTGCGGCAGCTGCGCCGCCACGTCGACCTGCCAGTGCAGCTCGGCCTCCGGGGTGCCGAGCGGGTTGCCGTCGTCGGCGGGCGCGTCGGGGTCCCAGTCGTCGGCCGCCTGGCCGGCCGCCTTCGCCTGCTCGTACGCGCGGCGCATGGCGTCGCGGTTCATCGTCGACTCCAGCAGCCGGGGACGCCGCCGGGCCAGCCCGGCCGCGCGGTGCAGCACCTGGTGCACCTTCACGTGGTCGGGGTGGCCGTAGCCGCCGTGCCAGTCGTACCCGACGACGACGTCGGCGTCCTCGTCGTCGAGCAGGTCGGCGAGGCGGCGCGCGGCCTCGTCGACGTCGGCGGAGTGGAACGAGTCCGGGTGGCCGTTCTGCTCCCACCCCGTCATCCCCGAGTCGGCGTACCCGAGCCAGGCGACGCGCGCGGTGCCGGTGGCCGCGGCCGACGCCGCCGCCTCGGCCCGCCGCCGCTCGACCACGGTCTCGCCGGGCGCGAGGTCCCCGGGGGCCTCGCCGTGGTCGCCGTTGGTGGCGAACACGACGACGACACGGTGCCCCTCGGCGCTCGCGCGGGCCATCGACCCGGAGGTCTGGCTGGCCTCGTCGTCGGGGTGGGCGTGGACGAAGACGATGGTGCTCACGGCCCCATCCTGCCCAGGGCCCCCGACAGCCCGCTGCGGCAGACTGTCGGCATGGCCCTGCACCTCGCCTCCACCCCCGACGCGAACGCGCTGCTCGAGCGCGACCCGCTGGCCCTGCTGCTCGGCATGCTGCTCGACCAGCAGATCCCGATGGAGAAGGCGTTCACCAGCCCGCACGTGCTCGCCGAGCGGCTGGGCGTCGAGCGGCTCGACGCCGCGCAGATCGCGTCGTACGACCCGGAGGCCCTGCTCGAGGTCTTCCGCACTCCCCCTGCGCTGCACCGGTTCCCGGGCTCGATGGCCGAGCGCACCCAGGCCCTGTGCCAGGCGCTGGTCGACCGGTTCGACGGCCGCGCCGAGCGGGTGTGGGACGACGCCGCGACCGGCGAGGAGGTCGTCCGCCGGATGGCGAGCCTGCCCGGCTTCGGGGCGCAGAAGGCGAAGATCTTCACCGCGCTGCTCGGCAAGCGCTACGGCGTCCGTCCCCCTGGGTGGGAGCAGGCCGCGGGCGACTACGGCACCGAGGGCTTCCGCTCGATCGCCGACGTCACCGACGACGCGTCCCGGCTGAAGGTGCGCGAGTACAAGAAGGCGGCCAAGGCCGCGGCGAAGGCGGGATGAACGGTCCCGTCCAGTCGGTCGAGGCACTGCTCGACCCCGCGACCGACGACCGCGTCCGCGCGCTTTGGGACGCCCTCGCCGCCGCCGGACTGCCGAGCCAGGCCCGGCACAGCGGCGACTCGAACGCGCCGCACGTGACCCTCGCGGTGCGCCAGGAGGTCCCGGGCGACCTCGACGGCGCCCTCGGCCAGGCGGTCGGCCCCTTGCCGCTGCCCGTCCGGCTCGGCGGGCTGCTGGTGTTCGCGCGGCGGCGGTGCGTGCTCGCGCTGGCGGTCGTCCCGTCGTCCGGCCTGCTGGACGCGCACGCGCGCGTCGACGACGCGCTCGCCGGGTGCGGGTCCTCGGCCCCCCACCTGTCGCCGGGCACCTGGACGCCGCACGTCACGCTCGCGCGCGGGCTCGCGCCCGACCAGGTGGGGACGGCGGTCACCGCGCTCGGCACCCTCGACGACCTGGACGGGACGGTCGTCGCCGTCCGGCGCTGGGACGCCCGCGAGCGCCGCACCTGGGTGCTGCCCGCCTGAGCGAACCGCGGGTGGTCGGGCGCCGAACCCCTGCCATGGGCCTGCTCGCCGACCTGACCGCCCGCGCGGTGCAGCGCAGCGCGCCGCGCACCGCCCGCTACGGCGACCGGCTGCTGCTCGCGGGCGCCGACCTCCCTGAACCCGTGCCGCTCGTCGTCCCGACCCGGCGGGGGGACGTGCGGTGCGAGGTGTACCGGCCGGACGCGGAGCCGGTGGGCACCTACGTGCACCTGCACGGCGGGGCGTTCGTGATGCGGTACCCGCGGATGGACGACTTCTTCGCCCGCTTCGTCGCCGCCCGCGCCGGACTCGCCGTGGTCGCGGTCGACTACGACGTCGCACCGCAGGCCCGCTACCCCGTCGCGCAGGAGCAGGCGCACGACGTGCTCACCTGGGTCGCGCGCCACCACCGCCAGCTGCGCGTGGACGCGGCCCGCACCACGGTCGGCGGGTTCAGCGCCGGCGGCAACCTGGCCGCGGCGGCCTGCCTGCAGGCGCGCGACCTGGGCTCGGTGGTGCCGCACGCGCAGCTGCTCGTCGTCCCCAGCCTGGACGTGGCCGAGGACCCGCGGACCAAGGCGGCGCGCTCGCCGGGCGGCATGGTCGACGTCCGGCTGCTGCGCCTGGTCCGGTCGACGTACTTCCGCGACGCCGGGCGCCGCGGCGAACCGTACGCGTCACCGCTGCGTGCGACGGACCTGTCCGGCCTGCCGCCGACGATGGTCGTCACGGCCGGGCGCGACACGCTGCGGCACGAGGGCGACGCGTACGCCGCCCGCTTGGTCGAGGCGGGCGTCGACGTCCAGCACGTCGTCGTGCCCGGGGCCGACCACTACGTGCTGGACGGCGACCTCACCCGGGCCGAGGCGCTGATGGACCGGATGGCGGCGCACCTGCGCGGAGCGACCTGAGGGCGACCGGTCGGGCGTCAGTCGAGGACGCGGCCGTGCTTCCAGTAGCCCATGAACGCGATCTTGGTGCGGTCGATGCCGAGGTCGCGGACCAGGTAGCGCCGCAGCCGGGTGATCGCGCCGGACTCGCCGGCCATCCAGGCGTAGAGGTCCTCACCGACGACGGCCTGCGGCACGTCCCAGGGGAGCTCCTCGTCGTTCTCGGGCACGTCCTCACCGGTGTGGGCGGCGCCGATCAGCGACGGCCAGGTGCGGGCGAGCGCGTCGACGACGGCCGCCTGCAGCAGGCTGCCGGCCGGCTCGTGCGGGTCGAGGCCGGCCTCGTCGCGGGGCAGCCAGGTGACCCGGACGCCCTCCGGCCGGCGCAGGTCGAGCCGGTCGCCGCCGGTGGGCACCTCGACGACGGCCTCCCCGGTGGCACCGGCGGGCAGCTCCTCGAGGATGCGGGCGATCGCCGGCAGCGCGGTCTCGTCGCCGACGAGCAGCACCGGCGTGCTCTCCGGGCAGCGGAACTCCAGGCCGCCCGGGTCGCCGCCGAAGTCGGCGTTCGGGCCGAGGAAGGCCACGACGTCGCCGGGGGCGGCCGACCCCGCGAACCGGGACGCCGGGCCGCCGTCGCCGTGCAGCACCAGGTCGACGTCGAGCTCGCGGGCCTGCGGCCGCAGGGCGCGGGTGGTGTAGGTGCGGATGCGCGGGCGGACCTCGTCGGGGAGCTCGTAGAGCCCGGCCCAGCCGCGGTCCATCGGGACGCCGTCGAAGCCGTCGCGACCCTCGGCCGGCAGCACCAGCTTGATCCGCTGGTCCAGGCCCGGGTCGGCGAACCGGTCGAGGTCCGGGCCGGTGAAGGTGATCCGGACGTAGGACGGGCTCAGCCGCCGCACGGCGCGCACCTGCACCCCGAACAGCCGCCACGGCTGCGCCTCGGGGACGGTGGTGGTCTCGGCGGTCTCGGTGACGGTCACGCGACCCAAGTTAGCCTTCCCTAACCTGCGCTGTCGAACCCGACCGGCGACCCGGTCAGTCGTCGTCGGGCTCGGCGTCGTCGTCGTCCGGCTCGTCCGGGCTGTCGTCGCCGTCGTCGTCGCCGACGACCACCGGGGCGGGGGCCGGGACGGGGGCGGGAGCCGGAGCGGGAGCCGGGGCCGGAGCGGGCGCCGGAGCGGGAGCCGGGGCGGGCGCGGGTGCGGGGGCCGGGACGGGGACCGCCGGCACGGTGCCGTCGTCGACGACCGGGGCGCCCGCCGACCCGACCAGCGCCGGGTCGAGCAGCACCGGGCCGAGGTCGGCCCCGTCGGCCGGCCGGTCGAGCAGGCTGCTCGCGAGGGTCACGGCCGACATCGTCAGCCCGAGGCCGAAGGTCGCCGTCGCGGTCACCACGACCCAGGAGGGCGGGGGTCTCATCGTGTGCTCCCTTCGGTCGGGACGGGTGGGTGGGTGGTGGTGGTGCCGACGGGTCGGGGGTCCCGCCGGCACCACCGCTCGGGGTCCGGTCAGTCGCCGGAGTCGGCCGAGCTGCCGCTGGCGGCCGAGGGGGCGCTCGGCGCCGACGCCGCGCTCGGCGCGGAGTCGACCTGGGCCGGGGCAGGCGCGGGGGCGGGCGCCGGCGCGGGGGCCGGGGCAGGGGCCGGAGAGTCCGCGGCCGAGGCGTTCGGCGAGTCCGCGCTCTCGGGCGAGGGGTCGACCCAGCCCGGGTCGCCGGCGCTGTCCGAGGCCGACTCGGCCGAGTCGGTGGCCGACTCGTTCGGCGAGTCCGCGCTCTCGGGCGAGGGGTCCACCCAGCCCGGGTCGCCGGGGCTGTCGTTCGGCGAGTCCGCCGACTCGGTGGCCGACTCGGTCGGCGAGTCCGCGCTCTCGGGGCTGGTGTCGGTGGCCGACGTGGTGTCGTCCGACCCGCTGGCCAGCACCACCGCGGCGCCGGCGTCGCGGTCGTCGGTGCCGTCGAGCGCGAGGGCCGCGCTGCCCACGGCACCGCTCACCCCCAGGGCCGCCACCGCACCCACGGTCATCCACTGCCTGCGGACGTTCATCGCGTTCCTCCTCTGGTCGTCGCCGCCGGGTCGGGGTCCCGGTCCGGCGTCCTGCCGTCGTGGGAACCACGTTCGCGGGCCCGGATGAGGTCACCAGGAGACGACCGTGAGAGGACGCTCATCGTCCGGCCCGCAGCCGGTAGCCGACGCCGCGCACGGTCTCGATCCGCTCGGCGCCGACCTTGCGGCGCAGGTAGCGCACGTACACGTCGACGACGTTGGAGCCGGGGTCGAAGTCGTACCCCCACACGTGGCTGAGCAGCTGCTCGCGGGTCAGCACCTGGTCGGGGTTGCGCAGGAACGTCTCGGCCAGCGCGAACTCGCGCGCCGACAGCTCGACCGTGGCGCCGTCGACGTCGGCCCGCCGGGTGCGCAGGTCGAGCTGCAGCCCGTCGACCGCCAGCACCGTGCTCTCGGGCGCGCGATCCGCCTTGAGCCGCAGCCGGATCCGTGCGAGCAGCTCGTCGAAGCGGAAGGGCTTGGCCATGTAGTCGTCGGCACCGCCCTCGAGCACCTGCAGGGTGTCCTCCAGGCCGACCCGGGCGGTGAGGACGACCACGGGGATCGCGTTGCCGTCCTCCCGCAGCCGGCGCAGCACGGCGTGCCCGTCGAGCAGCGGCAGGCCGAGGTCGAGCACCAGCAGGTCGAACTCGCCCGACGACGCGTAGTCGTAGGCCGTGCGTCCGTCGGCCACGACGGTCGGGGTGAAACCGTTGGAGCGCAGGCCCTTCTCGACGAACGAGGCGATGCGCTGCTCGTCCTCGGCGATCAGGATGCGGTTCACGGGACGTCCTCCTCGGGCTCGGTGGTCCCGTCGCCCGGTGCGTCGACCGGGAGGACGAGGGTGAAGGTGGAGCCGCGTCCGGGGTCGGAGTCGACGTCGACGCGGCCGCCGTGCGCGTCGGCGATGGCGGCGACGATCGCGAGCCCCAGCCCGGAACCCTCGACGCCCCGGCCGGTCTCGGCGCGCGCGAACCGCTCGAAGACGCGGTCTGCGTCCTCGGCGGCGATGCCGACCCCGCTGTCGCGCACCCACACGTGCGCCTCGCGCGTCCCGTCGGCCGCGGTGACGACCTGGCTGCCGATGCCGACGGTGCTGCCGGGCTCGGAGAACTTCACCGCGTTGTGGCAGAGCTGGAGCACGGCCTGGGTGAGGCGCTGCTCGTCGCCGCGCACGCGCGCGTCGGCGAGCGCGTCGAGGTGCCAGGCCCGGTCGCCGAGGGCGCGGGCCTTGTCGAGCACCTCGTCGGTGAGTCCGGCCAGGTCGACCGCGCCGGGGCGGACGAAGTCGGGGCGCCTCGACTTCGCCAGCAGGATGAGGTCCTCGACGAGCCGTGCCATCCGGTCGGTCTCGTCGAGCAGCAGCGCCCGGGTCTCCTCGACCGACGCGGGGTCGTTCGCGTCGAGCACCTGCAGGTGGCCGGACAGGATCGTCACCGGCGTGCGGAGCTCGTGGCCGGCGTCGTCGAGGAACTGTCGCTGGCTCTCGAACGCCGTCTGCAGGCGGTCGAGCATCGCGTTGTAGGAGCGGGTCAGCTCGGTCACGTCGTCGTCCCCGCGCTCGGGGATGCGTTCGGTCAGGTCGTGCTCGTCGATGCGGCCGGCCGCCTCGCGCAGGGCGCGGAGCGGACCGAGGAGGCGCCCGGCCACGACCCACCCGACCAGCGCGACGAGCAGCAGCGTGCCGGCGGCGACCAGCGCGTAGAGGCGCATCAGCTCGTTCAGCTCGGTGCGCGGCTGGTCGACGACGTAGGCGACGACGTAGGTGCCGGTGGTCGGCGTCCCGGCGACGCCGACCTGGACGATCACGAGGCGCACCAGGCCCGCGCTGGTCTGCACGTCGCGGAAGCGCGACGGCGAGTCGGGCGCCACGGCCGTGATCGCGGCCATCGCCGCCGGCTCGTCCTCGAGGCGCAGCGGGCGGTCGCCGCCGGGCAGGGCGTACACCTCGCCGCCGACGAGGGTCAGGCTGGTCTCGTTCGCCGACGGGACGTTGCGCGCCAGGGCGACCCGCAGCAGCTGCTCGACGCTGTCGAACGGCCGCCCGGTCTCGGGGTCGACGCCCTGCTCGGCGAGCGTCTGGAACTCCTCGACCTCCTGCACCAGCGCCCCGCGGATGTCGCGGTCGAGCCGCTGCAGCTGCAGCACGTAGACGGTGGCGCCGGTGACGGTCGTGCCGGCGGCGGTCACGAGCAGCACCGACGCGAGCACCTTGGCGCGGACGGTCCAGCGCCGGCGGCGGGTGGCCTCCTCGCTCACCCGGCGGCCCCGAGCCAGCGCTCGCAGGCCGCGACCCGGGCGAGCGTGGCCTCCTGCCAGCCGTCCTCCTGCACGCGGTGCGGGCCGGTGGTGAGCGAGAGCAGCACACCTGCCGTGCGCACCCGCACCTCGGCCGGGTCGAGCACGGCGTCGGCGGCGGCGAGCCAGTCGGCGCGCACGGCGGCGAGCCGCTCCTCGCGGCGCGGGCGCATCAGCCCGAGCACGTGGGCGTGCGCGAGCAGGCAGGCCAGGTCGTCGGCGCGCCGCCCGGGGCCGACGGAGTCGACGTCGAGCAGGCCGCTCACCCGCGGCCCGTCGAGCAGCAGCTGCCCCTCGTAGAGGTCGCCGTGGCAGGGCTCGTCGGCGGGGACGTCGCGGACGGCGTCGAGCACGGCGTCGGCCACGGCCCGCACGCGGTCGCCCGCCTCGGGCAGCGCGGCGGCGACGACGCCGGCGTAGTGGGCCGCACCGTGGCTCCACGACCGCCGCTGGGGCAGGTCGAGCACTGCGCGGGGGAGGCGGTCGACCAGGTCGACGAGCGCGCGGCCGGACGGCACCGGGCCCCCGGACAGCAGCCGGGGCCGCATCGGCTCGCCGAGCAGCGGCTCGAGCACGACGACGCCGTCCGGGGTGTGGCCGAGGCTGCGCGGGACCGGCAGCCCGGCGCCGTGCAGCAGCCGGTGCCGGTCGTGCAGCTCGGCCGACCGGTGCGGGCGCAGCACCTTGAGGAACAGCCGCCCGCCGGGCACGTCGGCCTGCACGACCGCGCCGCGGCGCGGGCGGTACGCGCGCATCGTCAGCCGCACCTGGTCGGGCGCGCACGCGGCGCCGAACCGCGACAGGGCGGCCGCCACGGCCACCGGGTCGCAGGCGGCGGCGAGCCCGGGCAGCGCCGGGTCGAGCGGCAGCCGCCAGACCTGCACGTCCCGCACGCCGTCCGACAGGGTGAGGACGCCGTCGGGCGCGCTCGGCGCCGGGCCGGGGAACGTGCCCGTGCTCGCCCCGAGCGTCTCGTCCTGCTCGTGCGCGCCCCAGCGGACCCGGGCGGTGTACGAGGCGGTGACGCTGCGGCCCGGGCGGTGGTCGACCTGGCGCACCCGCCAGCGCACCAGCTCGCCGCCGCCGGTGGTCACCGCCGCCGCGAGCAGGTCGTGCGCCGACGGTCCGGTGAGCAGCTCGAGGTCGCTCGTGGTGCCCGTGCTCGTGGTGCCCGTGCTCCTGGTGGCCGTGCCGGGGGCCTGCGCGGTGGTCACCGCGGCAGCGTGGGCGGGCGGCATGAACCCATGATGAGGGCTCGATGAGACGGCTCTCATCTTGCGCTCGTCCGTTCACCACGTTCAGGTGGCGATCGCCTACCGAACGTGGCGTGTGGGCCCCGTGGAGTGCGTGCTCGCCTCGCGGAGTCGCCCCCCCTCTCAGGGGCGCGGGTCGCTCGCCAGCACCGCCATCGTGTGCACGTCCTCGTAGGCGCCGTCCCAGCGCAGGGCGTCGCGGCGCGTCCCCTCGAGCACGAAACCGGCCTTCTCGTAGACCCGGCGGCCGCGCGGGTTGCTCGCGTGCACCTCGAGCTCGATCCGGTGCAGCCCGACCACGTCGAGGCCGAACGCGACGACCGCGCGGGTGGCCTCCGTCCCGTAGCCCTGCCCGCGCACCAGCGGGCTCCCCAGCGCGATCCGGAAGCCCATCGAGCGGTTGTCGGGGTCGAGCTCGTTCAGCACGACCTCGCCGAGGTAGGCGCCGTCGTCGGCCCGCAGCACCGCCCAGTCGGCGCGGTCGTCGGCGTCCGGCAGGCGGGTGAGGAACGCGAGCACCTGCTCGCGGGTGAAGGTGGCGTGGGTGCCGGTGTGCCGCATGCCCTCCGCGTCCTGCAGGCCCGCCCAGGCGTGGTCGAGGTGCTCGGGTCCGTGCTGCACGAGCCGCAGGCGCTCGGTCGCGAGCTCGGGCTGCGGACGCAGCGCGGACAGGTCGAGGGGACGCTCGCTCATGGCGGCAGGGTGCCGTGCCGGGGCGCCCGGAGCACACTGGGTTCCGTGCCCGCGGCACCGCACGGCCCCGGGACCGACCCCACGTCGGTCGACTCCGCGCTGCGGCTCGCGCCGCGGCACCGCTTCCTCCCGCCCGACCAGCGCCCGCTCGCCGACGCCGACCGGCCGCTGCCGATCGGGCACGGGCAGACCAGCTCGCAGCCGCGCACGGTGGTCGACATGCTGACGCTGCTCGACGTGCACCCGGACGCGCGGGTGCTCGACGTCGGTGCGGGGTCGGGGTGGACGACGGCGCTGCTGGCGCACCTGGTCGGACCCACCGGCGAGGTCGTCGGCGTCGAGCTCGAGCCCGACCTGGCCCGCTGGGGAGCGGCGAACCTCGAGGCGGCCGACGTGCCGTGGGCGGTGCTCGAGCAGGCGGTGCCCGGGGTGCTCGGGCGGCCGGACCTGGCCCCGTTCGACCGGGTGCTGGTGTCGGCGGCGGCGCGCGAGCTGCCCGCCGACCTGGTGGCGCAGCTCGTCGTGGGCGGGGTGATGGTGTGCCCGGTCGACGGGCGGCTGCTGCGGGTGGCGCGCACGGCGTCCGGGACCGAGGTCGAGGAGCACGGCAGCTACCGGTTCGTCCCGTTGCGATGAGTCGCGGGTCGGCCGCCGGTCGTACCTGCGTGACCGAGGACCTGCTCGCCCGCCTGGCAGCCGCCCCGCAGCTGCCCGCGGCGTTCGTGCGCCGGGTCACCGAGCTGCCGCCCGGCGACTCGCTGGTCTACGACCCGGCGCAGTGGCGCGGCGCGATCGTGGTCGTGCGCGAGGGCGTGGTCGAGGTGCGGCTGGCCTCGGGCGTGCGGCGCACGTTCGCGGCCCGCGACCTGCTGTGGCTCACCGGGCTCGACGTCACCGAGCTGCACAACCCCGGGCTGGAGACGGCGGCGCTGGTCTCGGTGCGCCGGCGCCAGGACGCCTGAGCGTCCCGGCGCCGCGCGGTCAGTCGAGGCGGGACGGGACGCCGAACTCGGCGAACAGCCGGGTGTCGAGGAAGAACGTCATGCCGGTGATGCGCCCGCCCGACACCTCGAGCGACTGGATCGCCCACGGCTCGTAGCCGCCGTTCGCCGACGGCTTGTACTGCGCGAAGCCCGGACGCCCGTTCACCATCACCGGCACCAGCTTCGAGCCGCGGCAGGCGGCACCGGGGCCGACCATCCACGCGGTGACGTCGTCGGGACCCTCGAGCCACAGCGAGAACGGCGGCATGTTCTGCGTGACGTCGTCGGCGAGCAGCTGCACCAGCGCCTGCATGTCGTACCGCTCGAAGGCCGAGACGTAGCGCGTGAGCAGCTCCTCGTGCGCCTCGTCGAGCGGGTCGAGCGGGGTCTCGCCGAGCCCGGTCTCGCCGATGGTGGCGCGGGCGCGCTGCAGGGCGCTGTTCACCGACGCGACGGTGGTGTCGAGCAGGGCGGCCACCTCGTCGGCCTTCCAGCGCAGCACCTCGCGCAGGATCAGCACCGCGCGCTGGCGGGCCGGCAGGTGCTGCAGGGCGGCGACGAACGCCATCCGCACGGAGTCGCGGGCGACGGCGACGTCGGCCGGGTCGGCGGCGGTGAGGTCGATGCGGCCGTCCGGCACCGGGGTGACCCAGGTGGCCTCGGGCGCCGGCTCGCCGAGCGAGCCCACGACCGGCTCGGACGGACCGCCGAACTCCATCGGCACGGCCCGGCGGCCCGACTGCTCGAGCATGGTCAGGCAGACGTTGGTGGCGATCCGGTAGATCCAGGAGCGGACGGACGAGCGTCCCTCGAACTTGTCCCACGCCTTCCAGGCCCGGACCATCGTGTCCTGCACGGCGTCCTCGGCGTCGAACGACGAGCCGAGCATGCGGTAGCAGTAGCCGGTGAGCTCGCGCCGGTAGCGCTCGAGCTGCTGGGGGCCGCCCTCGCGCGGGTCGGGCTGGTCCACCGCGACGGTGCCCTCGGCGGGTGCGACTTCGGTCATGCGGGCGCCTCCTTCGACGTCGCCGCCGACCCTAGACCGTCCCCCCGACGGTGCCCAGGGCGTCCGGCGGCCCGGCCCTCCTGCCAGCGCACCCACTCCAGGACGGCGACGAGCTCGTCCGGGTGCGACAGCGCGGCCATGTGGCCGCCGGCGGTCTCGTCCGGGTGGATGCCGAGCCGGTCGCGCGTGTACCGGCGGACCAGGTCGAGCGGCAGCAGCCGGTCGTCGCGGCAGGCGACCACGCGGGTGGGCACGTCGGGCCAGGCGTCGAGGGGCCACGGCTCGTCGAAGGCGCCCACCTCGTCGGACGCGTGCGCGAGCGCCTCGGCGACGACCTCGGGCGGGACGTCGTGCCAGAACAGCGCGTCCTCGTCGAAGACCCCGGGGTCGCGGCCCTGCTCGCGCGCGAGCGCGGCCGCCGCCTCCGGCTGCCCGACCGCGTCCCACCAGTCCGAGCCCGACTCCCCGGGTACGGGCACCATCGGCGCGAGCAGCACCAGCAGGTCGACCGGACGCCGCGCGCAGGCGAGCGGCGCCGACAGCGCTCCCATCGAGTGCGCGACGACCACGACGTGCGGGTGGTCGCCGACCGCCTCGGCCACCAGGTCGGCGTACGCCTGCAGGCCGGCTGCGGGGTCGGCCGCGGGCAGCTGCACCGCTGCGACCTCGTGCCCGCGGGCCTCGAGAAGGGGCACCACGCGGTGCCAGTCGTGGGCGCTGCCGCCGCCGCCGGGCACCAGGACGTACCGGGTTCCGCTCATGCAGGACCGACCGGCGCCGCCCGCGGAACTCATCGCCGCCCGGACCGCCGTGGTCGGGCGAGCCGGGCGGACGGACGCCCGATCGCCGCCGCTGGCGACCTCGTTCGCGCATGCGCAGTACAGGGGCGAACGGGGCCTGCGGACGCCCCGGTACTCCACATCCGTCGCGGGTCAGACCACCTCGAGGCGGACGTGCGGGCCGTCCGGGAGCTCGACCGTGACGCCGTCGCCGGCGCGCACCTCGCCGCCGGTCTCGACGACCGACATCACCCCGGCCCGCAGGTCGGGCCCGTCGGGACCGGGACGCACCGCCACCTTCAGCAGACCCGGCCGGAACCGGTCGATCTGCACGCACGGGTTGCGCAGGCCGGTGACCCGGACGACGGCGTCGGGGCCGAGCCGCAGCCGGGTGCCGCGCGGGAGGCGGAGCAGGTCGAGGCCCTCGGTGAGGACGTTCTCGCCCAGCTCGCCGGGGCCGACCTCGAACCCTGCCTCGCGCGCCTCGTCGAGGAACTCACGGGCCACGAGGTGCACCTGCCGCAGGTTCGGGACGGTGGGGTCGCGACGCACCCGCGACCGGTGCCGCACGGTCTCGCCGAGGTGGGCGTCGCCTCGCACACCGAGCCCCTCGACCAGCTCGACGACCGGGCGGACGACCTTGCTGAACCGGTGCTCGCCGTCGCTGCTGACGGCGAGCACCCGCGCGTCAGGCATCGCCGACCGTGACGGCCTCGGCCTCGGTGCGCGCCGGGACGGGCGCGTGGGCGTCCTCGCCCTCGGCGCCGCGCAGCAGCGGGCGGGCGGCGAGCAGGAGCAGGACGGCGGCCACGACCGCCGATGCTCCCACCCAGAACGGCAGGTGCAGGTTGCGCTCGCCCAGCGTCCCGGCGAGCCAGGGGGCGACCGCACCACCGGAGAACCGGACGAACGAGTACGCGGCCGAGGCCGTCCCGCGCTCGACCGGTGACACCCGCATGACGGTCTCGGTGATGAGCGTGTTGTTCACCCCCAGGAACCCGCCGGCCAGCACGACGCCGACGACGAGCACCGGCTTGTGGTCCGTCCAGACCGCCATCGCGACCAGGGTGAGGGCGAACCCGGTGAGCGCGAGCGCCGTCCCGGTGACCGTTCCGACGGCGCGCTGGACCCGCGGCGCGACCACGACGGACGCGAACGCGAGCAGCACGCCCCAGCCGAAGAACACCAGGCCGATGCCGCCGGCCGACATGTCCAGCGGGAACGGGGTGAACGCGAGCAGCGTGAAGAAGCCGAAGTTGTAGAGCAGTGCGACCAGGCCGACCGACAGCAGGCCGCGGTGGCCGAGCGCGCGCAGCGGCGCCGACAGCGGGGTCGGGTGCGCCGGACGCGGGGTGGCCGGCAGCGAGAACGCGGTCACGACGAGCGCCACCGCCATCAGCGCGCCGACGCCGAAGAACGGCCAGCGCCACGACACCGAGCCGAGCGCCCCGCCCAGCAGCGGGCCGGCGGCGATGCCGAGGCCGAGCGCGGCCTCGTAGAGGATGATCGCCTGTCCCACAGAGCCCTTCGCCGCCTGGACGATGGTCGCGAGCGCCGTGGCGATGAACATCGCGTTGCCGAGGCCCCAGAGCGCGCGGAAGGCGACGATGCCGGCGACCGAGTCCTGCGTCCCGGCGAGGGTGGCGCCGACGATGATGACGGCGAGCCCGGCGAGCAGCGTCCACTTGGCGCCGATCCGGCTGGAGAGCCAGCCGGTGCCGAGCATCGCGACGCCCATCACCGCCATGTAGCTGGTGAACAGCAGCGAGACCTCGGACGGGCCGGCGCCCATCTCCTCGGCGATCGGCTGCAGGATCGGGTCGACCAGGCCGATGCCCATGAAGGCGACGACGCAGGCGAACGCGACGGCGTAGACGGTACGGGACTGGCGCCACACGGGGCGGTCACTTCCTCTGCTGGAGAACGGGTGTCAGGCGTGGGTGGGGACGGACGCGGCCCGGGCCAGGAGGCCCTCGAGCACGTCGACGGCCTCGGCGAGGCGGGCGCGCTCGTCGTCGTCCAGCCCGTCGAGCACCGGGGCGAGCACCTCGGCGCGTGCCGCGCGGACGCGGGCGAGGGCGTCCGCACCCGCGGGCGCGAGCGAGATGAGCCAGGCGCGGGAGTCGGCGGGGTCGGCGGCACGGGTGACCCACCCGTGCTCCTCGACCCGGGCGAGCTGGGCGCTCATCGACGGCTGGCTGGTGTGGTCGGCGACGGCGAGGTCGCCCACGCGGGCCGGGCCCAGCTCGTCGACCAGGGCGAGCAGCCGCGCCTGCGCCGGGGGGACGTCGAACCGCGCCCGCTGCGACGCCCAGCGGGTGAGCCGCGCGGTGGTGCGCAGCAGGGCGTCCCCGAGGCCATCGATCATATCGGCAGTCTATATAGATAGCCTATGTATCGCAACACGGCATCTGAGCGAGGCGAGCGGCTGCTTCGCGAGGCCCGCACGCCACGTCCAGGTGGCGGTCACCAACTGAACGTGGTGAACGGACAGTGGTCAGCGGCGGGCGCGCACGTCCACCCACACCGCGCGGTGGTCGGACGAGGGGAACGGGAAGACGCCGGTGAGGCGCGAGAGCGGGTCGGCCTGCACCGGCCAGAACACGCCGGCGCCCTTCACCCGCAGGTCGCGCGAGGGCAGGACGTAGTCGGCGCGCAGGTTCCCGGGCTGGGTGTCGGCGAAGTCGGCGGTGTCGTACCGCGGGTCGCCCTGGTGCGAGGCGTTCGCCCCGCCCTGCAGCGCGGACGCCTCGACGGCCCCTGCCGAGGTGGGCAGCGGGTCCTGGATCCGCGGGTGGTCGAGCAGCTGCTGGATCGCGCCGTCGACCGAGTCGCCGTCGACCGGGTCGCTGTTCTGGTCGCCCGCGATCACGAAGTGCTCGCCGCGGGGCAGCCCGCCGCGCGTCCCGGCGTCGTCGTACACGTACCGCGCGTGGCGCCCGCCGCGCACGTAGTCGGCCCAGAACCGGATCTCGTCGTGGTTGCGGGTGCCGTTGCGGTCCTCGGGCCCGTCGAAGGTGGGCGGCGTGGGGTGCGACACCAGGAAGTGCACCGGGGTGCCGCCCTCGCCGTCGCGGTCGGCACCGACGAGCACGGGCACGTCCCAGTGCGACTTGCTCGACAGCCGCACCACCTCGAGCTCGTCGGCCGAGTACCAGTCGGCGGGGGCCGGCGTGGCGGGGTCGTCCGGCAGCAGGGCACCCGGCATGTCGGCCCACCGGAAGGTCTGGAAGGTGCGCACGGCGTCGGTGTCGATCGGCAGCTTCGACAGCACGAGCATCCCGTACTGGCCCTCGAACTCGCCGAACCCGAACGCGTCGTTGCCGCCGCCGACCGTCCCGCTGTTGTCGAGGTCGAAGCCCGACGGCACACCGGTGTTGGACGGCGCCACGTACGCGTAGGGGTACTCGACCGGCGCGGCCCCGTTCTGCGAGACCTCGAGGTAGTTGTCGCGGAACAGGTCGGCCGCGACGCCGCCGGGGACGTAGTCGAACTCGTTCACCAGCAGCACGTCGGCGTCCATCCGCTGCACGATCTCGGCCACCGTGCGCGCCTGGGCGTTGCCCGGCGTCGACAGGTCGCTCACCAGCTGGCCGGCGGCGGCGCGGTTGAGGGACGCGTTGAAGGTCGCGAACCGCACGGGGTCGTGCCGCGGGGGACCCGCCCGCTCGGCGTCGTCGGCGCTCGCGGGGAGCACGGCGAGGGCGGTCAGCGGCACGGCGAGGGCGGCCGCGGCCAGGACGGTGAGCGGGCGGCGGAGCGGTGGGCGCATACCGCCCATCCTGCTCGCTGCAGGTGAACAACGGGGGAACCGGTCAAGGCGGCCTCCTCGCGCGCCGACACACAGGGTGGACCGTCCGAGCGCACCGACCCGGCAGGAGGCTGCATGGCGCCCAGCGAGCGCACCCGCGCCGCACGGCCGTGGTGGCGCGTCGCCCTCACGGCGGTGCTCACCGTGCTGCTCGTGGCCGGGGAGTTCCTGCTGCTGCAGGCCGTCTACCACCGCGGCGACGACGTGCGCGAGCAGCGCGTCGTGCACGCCGCGCTGCAGGGGGCGCTGGAGTCGGCCACCGGCGACGAGGACGCGGCGTGGTCCGACCGCGCCCGGGCGCAGGTCGAGGGGCTCGCCGCCGCCGGGCTGGCGGCCGACGACGTCGAGGCGCTCGAGCGCGCCGTCGACGACGTGGCGGACGGTCGCGTCGCGGCAGGGCGCGAGGCGGGCCGCGAGGTCGGTGCCGGTCTCGCCGCCCGCAGCGAGCGGGTCGACGGCCAGGCGGCCGCGGTCTACGTGGTGCTGCTCGTCGTGGTCTCGATCGGTTGGTTCTTCTGGTTCCGCCGTCTCGTCGCGCGTCACCGCGCCCTGCAGCAGCGGGTGACCGAGCAGGAGGCGTCGGCGGTCGGCGAGCGTCGCCTGCTCGCGCTCGTCCAGAACGGCACCGACCTGGTGATGGTGCTCGACGCCGGCGGCGGTGCGACGTTCGTCAGCCCGTCGTCGCGGGTCGTGCTGGGGCTCGCGCCCGAGGAGGTCCTCGGCCGCAGCGTGCCCGACCTGCTCGTCGCGGACGACGCCCCCGCGCTCGTCGCGGCGCTGTCACGGCTCGGCCCCGGCGAGGTGGGCCAGGTGCAGACCCGGGTGCAGGACGCCGACCGCGGCGTCCGGGTGCTCGAGGGGACGCTGACCAACCTGCTCGACGAGCCCGCGGTGGGCGGGCTGGTGCTGAGCCTGCGCGACGTCACCGAGAGGCACGCGCTGCAGGAGCGCCTCGCGCACCAGGCCTTCTACGACGGCCTCACCGGGCTCGCCAACCGCCAGCTGTTCACCGACCGGCTCGAGCACGCGCTCGCGCTGGGGCGCGAGGTGGCCGTGCTGTTCTGCGACCTCGACGACTTCAAGACCGTCAACGACAGCCTCGGCCACGGCGCCGGCGACGCGCTCCTCGCGACCGTCGGCGAGCGGCTGCGCGACGCGGTGCGACCGGGCGACACCACGGCACGTCTCGGCGGCGACGAGTTCGCCGTGCTGCTCGAGGACACCGACCCCGCCACCGCGGCCGAGCTCGCCACCGCGCTCGTCGACGCGATGAGCCGGCCCGCACGGGCCGGCGACACCACCGTCCCGCTGCAGCTGAGCATCGGGGTCGCGACCACGGCGGGCAGCGGACGCGACGGCGCCGGCCTCCTGCGTGACGCCGACCTCGCGATGTACCGGGCCAAGTCGTCCGGCAAGGCGCTCGGACGCTCGACCGTCGTCGCGTACGAGGAGTCGATGCACGTCGACGCGGTCCGCCGGCTCGAGCTGCGCTCGGAGCTGCACCGGGCCCTCGACGAGGACCAGCTGGTGCTGCACTTCCAGCCGACCGTCGACATCCGCGGCGGCGCCGTCACCGGCGTCGAGGCGCTCGTGCGCTGGCAGCACCCCGAGCGCGGGCTCGTGCCGCCCGGCGAGTTCGTGCCGCTGGCCGAGCAGACCGGGCTGATCGGGCGGCTGGGGTCGTGGGTGCTGCGCGAGGCGTGCCGGGTGGGCGCGGAGCTGCAGGAGCACGGCCCGCTGACGGTGTCGGTGAACGTCGCGGCGCAGCAGCTGCTGCAGCCCGCGTTCGTGCAGGAGGTGCTCGGGGTGCTGGCCGCGACCGGGCTGCCCCCGCAGCGGCTCGTGGTCGAGCTCACCGAGAGCGTCCTGGTGGGCGACCTGTCCTCCGCCGCACCGCGCCTGGCGGCGCTGCGCGAGCACGGCGTGCGCGTGGCGATCGACGACTTCGGGACGGGCTACAGCTCGCTGCAGTACCTGTCCGACCTGCCGGTCGACGTGCTCAAGGTCGACAAGTCCTTCGTCGACCAGGTGACCTCGCCCGACGGCGGGGGAGCCTCCATCACCGAGACCGTCATCGAGATGGGTCGCCGGCTCGGGCTCGTGGTCGTCGCCGAGGGCGTCGAGCAGGTCGAGCAGCACGAGTGGCTCCGGCGCGCGTCGTGCGACCTCGGGCAGGGCTACCTGTGGAGCCGGCCGGTGCCGGCGTCGGAGCTGGCGTCGCTGATCCGCGGGCCCGGTCCGGGCGTCCCCGCCCCCCGCACCGCCCGGGGCGGCGTCCCCGCCTGATCCGCCCGAACGGGGGTGACCGTCGTCGGTGGCGGGTGCCACAGTGACGGCATGGTGGTCCTCGACCCCGCGGTCCGCACCCGCCACGACGACGCGGTCGACCGGCTGCTCGCCTCCTACGCGGCCGTGCCGCCCGGCGAGCAGGTGCGGCTCGCCAAGCGCACCTCCAACCTGTTCCGCCCGCGCGGCGCCGCGACGCGGCCCGGGCTCGACGTGTCCGGTCTGGGCGGGGTGCTCGGCGTCGACCCGGTCGCGCGCACCGCCGACGTGCAGGGCGTGTGCACCTACGAGGACCTCGTCGACGCCACCCTCCCCCACGGCCTGGCGCCCCTGGTCGTCCCGCAGCTGCGCACGATCACCCTCGGCGGGGCGGTCACCGGGCTCGGCATCGAGTCCACCTCGTACCGGCACGGCCTGCCGCACGAGTCGGTGCTCGAGATGGACGTGCTCACCGGCGCCGGCGAGGTCGTGCGCGCCACCCCCGACGGCGAGCACGCCGACCTGTTCGCCGCGTTCCCCAACTCCTACGGCACGCTCGGGTACGCGACCCGGCTGCGGATCGAGCTGCACGAGGTGGGGCCGGCGGTGCTCACCCGCAACGTCCGCTTCACCTCGCTCGACGACCTGCAGACCGCGGTCGGCGCCCTCGTCGACGACCCCGTGTGGGACGGCGAGCCGGTCGACTTCCTCGACGGCGTGGTGTTCTCGGCCGACGAGTCGTACCTGGTGGTCGGCCGGTCCGCGGATCTCGACGAGGCCCGCCGGCTCGGCCCGCCGAGCGACTGGACGGGGCAGGTGCCCTACTACCGCTCGCTGCAGGTGCGCGAGACCGACCGGCTGACGGCGTACGACTACCTCTGGCGCTGGGACACCGACTGGTTCTGGTGCTCACGGGCGTTCGGCGCGCAGCACCCCGTCGTCCGGCGCCTGTGGCCGCGGCGGTACCGGCGCAGCGACGTCTACCACCGCCTGGTGGGGTTCGAGCACCGCCACCACGTGGCGGCCGCGGTCGACCGGTGGCGGGGGCTGCCTGCGCGCGAGCGGGTCGTGCAGGACGTCGAGGTGCCGGTCGAGCGCACCGCCGACTTCCTGCGCTGGTTCCTGCGCGAGGTGCCGATCGCGCCGATCTGGCTGTGCCCGTTGCGGTTGCGCGGCGGTGCGGCCGCCCGCAGCTGGCCGCTGTACCCGCTCGAACCCGACCGCACCTATGTGAACGTCGGGTTCTGGGGCACGGTGCCCGTCGTGCCGCCGCGCACCGACGGCGACGTGAACCGGCTGGTCGAGCGGGAGGTCACGCGGGTGGGCGGCCACAAGTCGCTCTACTCCGACGCGTACTACGACCGGGACGAGTTCGACCGCCTGTACGGGGGGTCGCACCACCGGGCGGTCAAGGAGAGGTACGACCCGCAGCAGCGGCTGCCGGGTCTGTTCGAGAAGGTGGTGGGCCGGGGGTGACCGGGTTGCTGAAGACCGACCAGGGCACCGGAGAGGCACCCGTGCGGGTGGCCGACCTGGTGCAGGCAGTGGTCGAGGGTCCGATCCCGTTGCGGGTGAGGGCGTTCGACGGTTCCGAGACGGGCAACGACGGGTCGGGCATCGTGCTCGACGTGCGGACGCCGCAGGGACTGCAGTACGTCGTGACGGCGCCGGGCGACCTGGGTCTCGCCCGCGCCTACCTCACCGACAACCTGCGCGTCGACGGCGTGCACCCGGGCGACCCGTACCCGCTGTTCGAGACGCTGCGGCAGGTGCGCACGCATCGTCCCACCGCCGGTGAGATCGCCCGTCTGGCACGGGGTCTGACCCGCACCTTCGGTGCCGGTTTCCTGCGCCCACCGCCACCCCCGCCGCAGGAGGCGCCGGCCCGCTGGCGGCGCACGGCGCACCAGCTGCGCGAGCGGGCGAGCCGCGCGCAGCGTGCCGGCGAGGCGATCCACCACCACTACGACGTCGGCAACGCCTTCTACGAGCACGTGCTCGGCCCGTCGATGACCTACACCTGCGCCGTCTTCGACACGCCGGACGACTCCCTCGAGCAGGCGCAGGCGCGCAAGTACGAGCTGGTGGCGGGCAAGCTCGCGCTGCGTCCCGGCATGCGGCTGCTCGACGTCGGGTGCGGGTGGGGCGGGATGGTCCGGCACGCGGCCCGCGAGCACGGCGTGCGCGCGCTCGGGGTGACGTTGTCGGCCGAGCAGGCGGCGTGGGCGCAGGCCGCGATCGAGCGCGAGGGGCTCTCGCACCTGGCCGAGGTGCGCCACCTCGACTACCGCGCGGCCCCGGCCGAGGAGTTCGACGCGGTCTCCTCCATCGGTCTCACCGAGCACATCGGGGTGCGCAGGTACCCCGCCTACTTCCGGTTCCTGCGCAGCCGGCTCCGCGAGGGCGGGCGCCTGCTCAACCACACCATCACGCGACCCCACGGCCGGGTCGGCGCACGCACCGAGCCGTTCACCGACCGGTACGTCTTCCCCGACGGCGAGCTCGCTTCGCCGGGGCGCGTGGTCACCGAGGTGCACGACGCCGGCTTCGAGGTGCACCACGACGAGAACCTGCGGCTGCACTACGCGCACACCCTCGCCGCGTGGAACCGCAACCTGGTCGAGCGCTGGGACGAGTGCGTGGCCGAGGTCGGCGAGGCGACCGCCAAGGTGTGGGGCCTGTACATGGCCGGGTCGCGGCTCGCCTTCGAGACGAACGGGCTGCAGCTGCACCAGGTGCTCGCCTCGAAGGTCGGTCCGCGCGGCGAGACGGAGTTCCCGCTGCGCCCCGACTGGACCCCGTGACGTCACGGCGCGAGGCGCTCGAGCAGTCGTCCGACGCGCCGCGGTGCGCGGTGCTGCGTCCGGCCGTGGCGCACGCCGCGCACCGGGCGGGCGCCGACGCCGTCGGGCTGGTGTCGCTCGGGGCACCGGTCGGCCTCGACCTCGAGCTCGACCGCGTCGGCGTCCGGTACGGCGACGGGCCGGTGCTCGGCGACCCGGACGCCGACGTGCAGGTCGTGTCGCGGGTCGTGGGTCCCGGGCGCCTGCCCGGGCACCCGCTGCCGCCGGTGGTCGCGCGGGCGGCGGCCGAGGTCGACGTCGTCGACGCCGTGGTCGACGCCGTGCCCGCCGGGGCGCTGCCGGTGGTGACGAGCACGTGGGCGCTGTCGCGGCTGCGGCCGGCGCGGCGGGAGGCGTTCCTCGCGGCGCTGCGCGACGCCGCGTCGTCCCGTCCGCTCGCGTGGGTGTCGGTCGAGGGGGTCGGCGTCGCGCCCTCGGTGCCGACGCTCGGAGACCGGCCGGCCTCGGGGCACTCGATCGTCGCGGTCGCACTGGTCGACGCGGGCGGCCCGCAGGTCGAGGTGGTCGGCCGGTGCTGGTCGCGCGGACGGGTGCTGTCGTGGCTGGCGGCGCCGACCTGACCTCGGCTAGCGGCGGACGTAGGTCTCGACGAAGTCGTTGGTGAAGACACCGTCCGGGTCGAGACGCGTTGCGAGCGAGCGGAAGTCGCCGAGACGCGGGTAGAGGTCGGCCACGACGGCCGGGTCGAGCGAGAACACCTTGCCCCAGTGCGGCCGCGCCTCGAACGGCGCCAGCGCCTGCTCGAGCGCGGCGGTGGCGCGCGCGACGCCCACGGCGTCCGGCGCGAAGGTGAAGTGCAGGCCGAGCAGGTCCTGCCCGCGCGTCGGGCTCAGCCACAGGTCGTCGGCGGCGACCGTGCGCAGCTCCGACACCTGCAGCACCGGCCGCACGTCGTCGGCCACGGCGCGGACGGCGGCGACCGCGGCCGCGCCGTGCTCGCGGTCGACGTAGTACTCGGTCTGCAGCTCGTCGCCGCTGCTCGGCGTGAACTCCATCCGGAAGTGCGGCAGCCGCTCGTGCCAGCGTCCGGGCACCCCGCCCTGCACGGTGCAGGTCTCGCCCTTCAGGCCGGGGATCGGGTGCCGGGCGCCGTCGACGGGACGGCCGCCGGCCCAGCCCAGGTCGTCGTCGGGGTCGCCGACGCGCTGCTTGACCCAGACGTCGCCGACCTCGTCGCCGTAGAGGGTGAAGACGCTGACGCTGTAGCCGGACCCCATCACGCGGTCGAGGCCGTCGCGGTCGAGCAGCACGTCCCAGCCGACGCCGTCGAACACCGTCTGGCGGACGTCGAACGTGGGCCGGGTGTCGAGCGTCAGGTGGGTGAGCACGCCGAGCGCGCCGAGAGAGAGCACCGTGCCCTCGAAGCCGTCGTCGCCGCGGCGCACGGTGACCAGGTCGCCGGACGCGGTGACCAGCTCGGCCTCGCGGACGGTGGCCGCGATGCACTGGTTGTGGTCGCCCGATCCGTGGGTGCCCGTCGCGGCGGCGCCGGCCACCGAGATGTGCGGCAGCGACCCGGTGTTCGCGAGCGCGAGGTCGTGCGGGTCGAGCGCGAGGGCGAGCTCGCCGAAGGTCGTGCCGGCCGAGACGCGCACCGCGTCGCCGCCGTCGACGACCTCGACCTCGTGCGGCAGGTCGGCCACCGAGACGAGCAGGCCGCGGGTGTCGGCGACGGTCGAGAACGAGTGCCCGGTGCCGAGCGCGTGCACGTGGCTGTACGACGAGACGATCCGGCGGAGCTCGTCGACGTCCGCGGGACGCACGACGCGCTCGGCGGCGAAGGTGACGTTGCCGGCCCAGTTGGTGACCACGCCCGAACGCTACCCGCGGACGGGTCGGCTACTTGCGGGTGACCTTGTCGACGCTCATCACCAGGATCACGCGGTCCGCGCTGTCGGGCGGCGGCTGCTGGTCCGGGTCGCCGTAGCGCTGCCCGAGCCGGACGTAGAACGCCCCCGTCGGGTCGGGCCGCGTCTCGACCAGCGCGCCGCGGACCTCGACGAACCGCATCGGGTCGTCCGGGTCGACCACGAGCAGGCTCATCGACGGGTTCGCCTGCAGGTTGCGGTACTTGGCCCGGTAGGTGGTGTGGGTGAACAGCAGGTGCTCGCCGTCGTACTCGAACCACATCGGGTTCACCTGCACCGTGCTGTCGGGCCGCACCGTGCCGAGCGCCGCGAACAGCGGGCGCTCGAGCAGGTCGACCAGGTCCTGCGGGACTGCGCTCATGCCCCTGCCAACCCTGGTGCCCTGGGCCGTGTTCCCGGCACCGATGGGTCCGGGAGCGGGGCACGGTCCGACCTGCATGACCCAGTACCTGCTCTCCGTCCCCCACGACTCCGACGAGGAGCCGACCATGGCCACCATGGACCCGGCCGAGCTCGAGGCGGCTCTGGCCGCCACGGGCGCGATCATCGCCGAGCTCAGCGCGTCCGGCGCGATGGTGTTCGCCGGCGGCCTGATGCCGCCGTCGTCCGCGATCACCGTCGACGCCACCGGCGACGCGCTGTCCACCGTGCACGCACCCTTCACCGAGGCCTCCGAGTACCTCGGCGGCTTCTGGGTGATCGACGTCGCCGACGAGGCGACCGCCCTCGACTGGGCCGCGCGCGCGTCGAAGGCGCTCGGCGGCCGAATCGAGGTCCGTGCCTTCCAGGAGGTCCCGCAGGGCTGAGCCAGGCCCTCAGCCGACGATCGCGGTCATCCGCACCGACACGAGCACGCCGGGGATCTCCGGTCCGAGGCGGGCCACGTACCGGGCCGGCGGGTCGACCGGGAAGTGCTGCGCGAACGCCTCGTTCAGGCCGGCGAAGTCGTCCGGCCTCGCGAGCAGCACACCCACCTCGACGACGTCGTCGTGCGTGCCGCCGCCGGCGGCGACCACCCGCTCGCAGTTCCGCATCGCCTGCAGGGCCTGCTCGACCACCCCCGGACCCGCCATCTCGCCCGTGGCGGTGTCGAGCCCGGTCATGCCCGACACGTGGATCTGGTTCCCGACGCGGACGCCCTGCGCGAACAGCGGCGACTGCGGGGCGTCCGGGGTGCTGATGGTCCGACGGGCCATGGTCGCCTCCGACCTCGGGGTGGTGGTGGGGTGGCCAGCCTGCTCCTCGACCGGGACGCCCGTCCACGGACTGCCGGGCAGCCTCCGGCCACCGGTCAGGCGGGCTGGTCGAGCCGGACGGGCATCAGGACCGACATCGTGCCGACCCGGGCGGGGTCGCGGATCGCCAGCGGCGCGATCGGGTCGTCGAGGCCGAGGGTGAGCTGGTCGCCGTCCTGCAGCGCCTGCAGCAGGAAGTCGCGGTTGACGGCGACGACGACCGCGTCCGGGTCCTCGCTGGGTCCGACGCGCACGCCGTCCGCCCCGATGCTGATCCGGCTGACGTCGTAGGTGACGCCGTCGTCCTCGCGGACGTGCGGCTCCGTCGCGCCGGCGCGCAGCGCCGCCCGCAGCGCGCCGGCGTCGACGGGCACGGTGCGGTGACCGTGGTCGAGCAGCACCTCGTACGAGGGGAAGTCGACGTCGGGGACCTCCGCGTGGACGGTCGTCGCGCCGCTGGTGAACGTGACCGTGCCGTCGGCCACCGTGACCTCGACGGAGCCGGCGAGGTCGGCCGCGAGCAGCTCGTCGACCGCCCCGGCGGGCACGACGACGTGCAGCCCGGTCGGCGCGGGCGTCGCGACCGCGCTGGTCGCCAGCCGGTACCGGTCGGTCGCGACCACCCGGACGCGGTCGCGTCCGCCGTCGAGCAGGACGCCGTGCAGGCGGGGCTGGTCGGGGTCGTCGCACATCGCGAAGCGGACGTCGCGCAGGGCGCGCAGGAGGTCGGCGGCGGGCAGGGTGCAGCGGTGCATGGTGGTCTCCGGGTGCTCGAGCAGGCGGTGGACGTGGGAGATCTCCCTGCGGGCGTCGGCCAGGCCGGCCTCGAGCCGGCGGAGGTGCGCGGCCAGGACGGGCCCCGCGGCCGACGGGTCCGTCAGGACCCGCCGGATCTCCTCCAGCGGCAGGCTGACCCGGCGCAGGTGCGCCACGAGCCGCGCGTCGACGACCTGGTCCGGCGCGTAGTACCGGTACCCGGACGAGGGGTCGACCACCGACGGCGGCAGCACCCCCGCCCCGTCGTAGAAGCGCAGCGCGCTGACGGGCAGCCCGCTCAGGCTCGCCAGCCGGCCGATGCCGAGCAGCTCGTTCTCCACGTCGAGCACCCTCCTGTCTCGACCTGCTCGAGGGTCAAGGGACGACATCCTGCCCTGGTGCGGACGTCCCGGGTCGGGCCCGTCGTCGTGCGTCGCGCTCCAGCCGCGTCGCGCGACGGGCGAGGTAGTCGGCGGTGCTGTTCTCGTGCGGGAAGGGCAGATCCGGCACAGGCAGGCCGAGCGCGCGGCACAACGGCTCCCAGCCGTCGCCGGGCTGCCACTCGACCAGGCGGTCCGGCGGGACCTCGGCCCGCACCTCGTCCGCGCGCCGCCGGTAGCCGGCCAGGAGCCCGTCCAGGTCGTCGAGGTCGCCGAGGTCGCCGAGGTCGCGGAACAGCACCTCGAACAGCGGCACCAGCGGGTCACGGGGGTCGCCCGCCAGGATCTCGCGCGTCCGGGGCAGGACCGTCGCCTGCATGCTCTGCAGCCACACCTGCGGGTCGGCGCGCAGCGACAGCAGCACCGGTGCGTCGGGGTACGTGGCGGCCAGCTCGCGCCAGCAGGTCGAGAAGGGCGCGTCGACGCCGGCCGCGTAGCCGGAGAGAAACTCGTCCCACACCGGAGGGTCGCCGGTGATCGCGGCGGCCCAGGTGCTCGCCTGCTCGGGGTGCGCCATCACCTCGCTCATGTGGTGGACGGGCGCACCCAGCAGGTGGCGCAGCGCTTCCCGCAGCGACGACGTGCCGGTGCGCGGCAGGCCGGCCCCGATCAGCCGCAGCACCGTCTCGCCACCCTCATCGACCACGGGTCCCGCACCGGTGGCCTCCACGGGCACCGCGCGCTCGTTCACGCCTCGCCGGGTCCTCCGAGCCAGTGGCCGTCGCGCAGCAGGTCGCGGTCGGCGAGCTCGTTCTCCTCGCGCCACGCCTGCACCAGGGTCGGCCGGACGAACGCGTAGACGTACGGCGTCCGCAGCACCCGCGGGTCGAAGCCCGACTTCGCGGCGAACGCGTCGCCGAGGTCCCGGTCGACCTCGGCGGCCGGCACCAGCCGGACCGTCCCCTCGACGAGGACGACGTCGCGCACCTGGCCGAGCCCGATCCGCACCGGCGCACCGCCCGCCCAGTTGCGCGCGGTGGGGCTGCACGCGTTCGTCGCGAGGACGAGCTCGCCGTCGTGCCACAGGAACGACAGCGGCACCATCCACGGCGAACCGCCAGGGCCGGCGGTCGCGACCCAGCAATCGACCTCGGCGGCGAGCAGCCGCAGCGTGTCGTCGCGTCGTTGCTGCGCGTCGCGCGGTGGTGCCGGTTGGTCGGTCATGCCGCCGGACGCTACTCCTCTGTGCGGTTGCAGGACAACGACTGTCAGTGGTGGCGTCTAGGGTCGGAGCATGTCGGTGGGGGCCGTGGGTGGGCAGGGTGCGGGTGGTCTCGCGCTCGTCGAGCAGGGTGTCGACGACCTGCTCGGTGCCCCGTTGTGGTCGCTGTCGGACGCGCAGGTGCGCGAGCGGATCGTCGCGATCACGGTGCAGGAGGCGCGGCTGTCGGCGGCCAAGGCGGCGCTGCTGCGGGAGTCGGTGTCCAGGGAGGCACCGGACGCCCGTGGGCGTCGTGGTGCGGTCACGAAGGCGGTGCTGACCGACCGGTGCCGGGTCAGCGGTGGACGGGCGAAGGCCGACCTGGAGAACGCGGCGGTCACGTGCCCGCAGTCCGGGGACCTTCGCGCGCTGGGGGCGGCGTGGGGAGCCGGCGAGGTGACCCGTGAGCACGTGACGGTCGCGAGGGCGTGCCTGGGTCGGTTGCCGCGTCAGCTGGTGCGGGAGCGGCGGGACGAGGTCGACGCCGAGCTGACCACGCGGGCGCGCGAGTGGGACCCGAAGTCCGCGGAGGTGCTGGCGCAGCACCTGCTCGACACGTTGCTGCCCGACGGTAGCGACCGGTTCGACGAGTTCGCCCACAAACGGCGCCACGTCGCTGTCACCACGGACTCCACCGGGATGGTGCTGGTCTCCGGGCAGCTCGACGCCGCCGCCGGGCTGGCCTTCACCGCGACCCTGGACGCGATCGCCGAGCAGGATCGCCACGACCTGCGCGCCGGCGGCGACCCCGACGTGCGCACCCGCGGGCAGCGCCGCGCCGACGCCCTGGTCACCATGGCCGAGCTCGCCGGCGCGCACCTGCGTCTGCCGCACGAGGACGGGGTGAAGACGGCGGTGCCGCGGGTCGTGGTGCACGTCGACGCCGACCAGCAGGCCGCCACCACCACGACCGGTCAACAGGTCTCGCCCGGCACGCTGGCGCGGCTGGTCTGCGACGCGATCCTGGAGAAGGTGATGCTGTCGTGCGGCCGGGTGGTGTCGATGAGCACGCTCGGCCGGCTCGCCACCCCAGCCCAGCGCGCTGCGCTGGCCGCACGGGACGGCGGGTGCGTGTGGCCAGGCTGCACCGCACCACCCAGTCTCTGCGAGGCCCACCACGTGATCTGGTGGTCCCGCGGCGGTCCCACCACGATCGAGAACCTGGCGCTGCTCTGCACCCGGCACCACACCCAGATCCACGCCCAACCCGAGCACGGCTGGGTGATGCTGGTCCGTGACGGTCGACCGGTGTTCCGCCCACCCGCACACCACGGCCACCCACCAGGCACGCTGCTGGGCAACACCTTCCACGACGACGTCCGCGCCGCGCGCGCCACCGGACGACGCTGGCGCGCGCCCGACCCCGACCCGCCGTGAGTGTGGAACGGTGCTGCCATGGACCACTCGGTGCTCGACCGTCTCATCGGGTCCGACCTGGGCTCGGTCGTGTTCGTCCGCGACTACCTCCAGCTCGACCTCGACGCCGGGCGGTTGACGCTGCTGGTGTGGCCGGTCGTGGTGACCGGCACCGGAATCTCGCGTTTCGGGGACCCCGGGTACCGAGACGTGCTCTGCAGCCTCATCGGGCACCCCGTGACATCCACCACCGAGTCGTCCGAGTCCGGGCTGGTGCTGCGGTTCGAGGCCGGGGAGCTCGTGGTGCGCCCCGCAGCGTGCGAGCTCGGGGGTCCCGAGATCGCCCTGCTCGACGTGCCTGCCACCGAGACGTCGGAGCGCGTGTGGATGTGCTGGCGCCCGGGCGAGGGCGTCTTCGCCGACGTCGCTGAGTGAGACGGCCCCTCAGAGCAGCTGCGACACCGCGTGGATCGTCACGCCCACGAGCCCGCCGACGACGGTGCCGTTGATCCGCACGAACTGCAGGTCGCGCCCGACGTGCAGCTCGATCCGGCGCGCGGCGTCCTGCCCGTCCCACTGCTGCACGGTGTGCGAGATGGCGGACGCCAGCTCGGAGCCGTAGGTCTCGACCGCGAACACCACCGCGTCGGCCGTCCGGGCGTCGACGCGCGCCCGCAGCTCGGCGTCGTCGACGAGCCGTCGTCCGACGTCCCCCAGCGCGGCGGCCGCGCGCTCGTGCAGCGGGCCACCGGGCGACAGCAGCGACTCCACCACCGCCGAGCGCACCGACTCGGCGACGGCGGTGGCGGCGTCGGCCGTCCCGGGGTTCGACAGCACCCGCACCTTGAGCGCCTCGGCCCGCTCGCGGGTCGCCTCGTCGTGCTGCAGGTCGCGGGCGAGCTGGGTGAGCAGCGAGTCGAGCGCGAGCCGCACCCGGTGGTTCGGGTGGTCGCGCACGTCGCGCACCCAGCGCACCGCCTCGTCGTGCACCTTGTCGACGACCCGGTCGTCGAGCCACGACGGGGACCACCACGGCGCCCGGTCGCGGACGATGCGCTGCACCGCGTCCTCGTTGTCGAGCAGCCAGTCGTGCGCCTCCGCGACGAGCAGGTCGACCAGCGCCCGGTGCGCGCCGTCCTCGACGACGCCCTCGAGCAGGTGCCCGGCGACGGGCGCCAGGTCCTCGGACGCGAGCCGCGGCAGCAGCGCCTGCTCGACGAACGCGCGCACCTCGTCCTCGTCGAGCGCGCGCAGGCCGCGGCCGAGCGCCGGCGCGACCTCCCGCACCACCCGCTCGGCGTTCGCGGGGACGGCGAGCCAGCGACCGACCCGCAGCGCCGGCTCGGCGGCGAGCACGCGGCCGCGGGCGACGTCCGCGGTGAGGAAGTTCTCGGTGACGAACTGCTCCAGGCTCGCGCCGAGCGCGTCCTTGCGCTGCGGGATGAGCGCGGTGTGCGGGATCGGCAGGCCCAGCGGGCGGCGGAAGATCGCGGTGACGGCGAACCAGTCGGCCACCGCACCGACCATCGACGCCTCGGCGCCGGCGTTGACGTACCCGAGGAAGCCGTCCCGCTCGAACGTGAGCACGTAGACCAGGGCGGCGAGCAGCAGCAGGCCGAGGGCGACCGCCTGCATCCGGCGCAGGGCGCGCAGCCGGTCGGCGTCGGTGACGCCGGGCGTCGTCGGTGTCCTCACCGGCGACAGCCTGCCCCACCGGGCGCGCGGGGGCAGGCGGGCCGTCCTAGCGTGGCGGTCATGACCTCTCGAACGATCCGCGTGGGCGTCCAGATCCAGCCGCAGCACTCCGACTACGCCGGCATCCGGCGCGCGGTGGCCGAGGCCGAGGAGCTCGGCGTCGACGTCGTCTTCAACTGGGACCACTTCTACCCGCTCTACGGCGAGCCCGAGGGCGAGCACTTCGAGTGCTGGACGATGCTCGCCGCCTGGGCCGAGCAGACCTCGCGCGTCGAGATCGGCGCCCTGGTGACCTGCAACAGCTACCGCAACCCCGAGCTGCTGGCCGACATGGCCCGCACCGTCGACCACGTCAGCGACGGCCGGCTGATCCTGGGTATCGGGTCGGGCTGGTTCGAGAAGGACTACGACGAGTACGGCTACGAGTTCGGGACCGCCGGCGGCCGCCTGGACGCCCTCGGTGAGGCGCTCCCGCGCATCGAGTCGCGCCTCGGCAAGCTGAACCCGGCGCCGACCCGCGACATCCCGGTGCTCATCGGCGGCGGCGGCGAGAAGAAGACGCTGAAGATGGTCGCGCAGCACGCCGACATCTGGCACGGCTTCGGCGACGCCGACGTGGTCGAGCGGAAGGTGAAGATCCTGGACGGCCACTGCGCCGACGTCGCCCGCGACCCCGCCGAGATCGAGCGCTCGGTGGGCGTCGAGGGCGACCCGGCCGAGACCGGCCAGCGCCTGCTCGACCTCGGCGTCAGCCTGTTCACCGTCGGCACGGGCGGTCCGGAGTACGACCTGTCGACCGTCCGGAAGTGGGTCGCCTGGCGCGACGCCCAGCAGCGCGGCTGAGCCTAGAGCCGCTCCACGAGCTCCTTGGCCTCCTTGAGGCCGAGTCCGGTGCGGTCGCGCACCACCCGGATCGCCTCGATCTTCTTGCCCCGCTGCACCAGTCGCCAGACCTGCTCCTGCAGCTCCGCGGGCAGCTCGCCGGCAGACGCGGGCAGGGTCGGCCGGGTCGCCCGCTCGAGCTGCTGCACCCTGCGCCGCAGCCTGAGCACCTGCTCGAACAGGAGGAACACGGCGAACGCCAGCACGAGGACGGCGGTCCAGGTCAGTTCGGCGAGGCTGTCCACGCTGCACACCCTAACCGGATTCGGTCTTGACTTATTTAAGTGTTGGCTGAAAGATTGCCGCCATGACCTCCCCCATCGAGATCGTCGGCGGCATCGACCGCACCGTCAGCACCACCAGCCGCGACGGGCAGGAGGCGAAGGTCGTCCGGGCCTCGCGCTCGTACCCGTCCCCGGTCGAGGACGTCTGGGACGCCCTCACCTCCCCCGAGCGCATCCCGCGCTGGTTCTCCCCGGTCACCGGCGACCTGCGCGTCGGCGGCCGCTACCAGGTCGAGGGCAACGCGGGCGGGGAGGTGCTCACCTGCGAGCCGCCGCACGCGTTCTCGCTGACCTGGGAGATGCAGGGGACGTCGTGGGTCGAGGTGACGCTCGAGCCCGAGGGCGACGGGACGCGGCTGCGGCTGGTGCACACCGCCCACGTCCCCGAGGAGTTCTGGGGCACCTACGGCCCCGGCGCCGTCGGGACCGGCTGGGACCTGTCGCTGCTCGGCCTGCACCTCCACCTGGCCTCCGGCCAGGACGTGACGAAGGACCACGGCGAGGCCTGGACCGGCTCGGACGAGGGGCGCGCGGTGATGGCGACGAGCAGCCGCGGCTGGGCCGACGCGTCGATCGCCGACGGCACCGACGAGCAGGCCGCCCGCGCCGCCGAGGCCGCCACCACCGCCTTCTACACCGGCGTCCCCGCCGACGCCTGAGCGTCGACGGTGCACGCGTTCGACGTCCTCGGTGACCCGGTGCGGCGCCGCGTCCTGGAGCTGCTGGCCGATGGCGAGCGATCGGCCGGCGAGGTGGCCGACGTCGTCCGCGACGAGTTCGGCATCTCCCAGCCCGCGGTGTCGCAGCACCTGAAGGTGCTGCGCGAGAACGGTTTCGCGACGGTGCGCGCCGAGGGCACCCGCCGGCTGTACGCCGTCGACGGCAGCGGCCTGCAGCAGGTCGACGCCTGGGTGCGGCAGTTCAGCGGCTTCTGGGAGCAGCGCCTCGACGCGCTCGGCACCGAGCTCGCCCGAGGCCGCCGCGCGCGGGGGCGAGACTAGGGACGTGCCCGCACTCCCCAAGGCCCTCGTTCCGCTGCGCACGCCGGCCTACCGGTGGCTCTTCGGGTCGCTGGTGTCGTCCGTGCTGGGCTCCGGCCTGGTGGTCATCGCGATGTTCTGGCAGATCGTCGAGCTCGGCGGCGGGCCGGGCCAGGTCTCGTTCGTCCTGACGGCCACGGGTCTCGGGCTGGTCGCGACGACGCTGCTCGGCGGCGCGCTGGCCGACCGCGTGCCGCAGAAGCGCATCCTGCTGGCTGTCGAGCTGGTGAACGCCGCCGTGCTGGGGCTCGTCGCCGCCCTCGCGTTCGCCGGTGCGCTCCGGGTCTGGCAGCTGGCCGCCGCGTCGCTGCTCACCGGCCTCGCAGCCGGGCTGTACTACCCCGCGTACTCGGCGGTGCTGCCGTCGCTGCTGCCCGCGCAGGACCTGCTCGCGGCCAACGGCATCGAGGGGACGCTGCGCCCGGCGCTCATGCAGGCCGGCGGTCCCGCGGTCGCGGCGGCGCTGGTGGCGACCTGGTCGCCCGCGGTGGCGCTCGCGGGGGCGGCCCTGTGCGCCCTGGCCGCCGGCGCGTTCGTGCTCGGCATGCCGCTGACGCCGGTGCGGCGTGAGCAGGTCGACGACGGCACCCACCCGGTGCGCCAGGTGCTCGTCGACGTCCGCGACGGGTTCGTCTACATGGCCCGCACGCCGTGGCTGCTCGCGACGCTCGTGTTCGCGAGCCTGATGTGCCTGGTCTTCCTCGGCCCGTTCGAGGTGCTCGGCCCGTTCGCGATCAAGGACCGTGCCGGCGGCGGCCCCGCCGAGCACGCCTGGGTGCTCGCGGCGTTCGGCATCGGTGGCGCCCTGGGTTCGCTGGCCATGGCCTCGCTGCGGCTGCCGCGGCGCTACCTGACCGTCATGAACCTGGTCTGGGGCCTGTCCTGCGTCCCGCTCGTCGTGCTCGGCACGGCGACGTCGGTCTGGCCGATGGTCGCCGCGGCGTTCGTCGTCGGCGCGGGTTTCCAGGTGGGCACGGTCATCTGGGGCACCCTCCTGCAGCGACGGGTCCCCCCGCACCTGCTCGGGCGCGTCTCCAGCCTCGACTTCTTCGTCTCGCTGGCGTTCATGCCGGTGTCGATGGCGCTCGCCGGCCCGGTCAGCACGGCGATCGGGCTGCAGGCGACCTTCCTGGTGGCCGGCCTCGTCCCGCCCGTGATCGCGGTCGTCGCGATCCTGTGGGCGCGGCTGCCCGCGGACGAGCTCGCGCACCCGCTGGACGTGCCCGCCGACCCGTCGGAGCCGGTCGAGCAGGACGCGTCGCCTTCGTCCAAGACCTCCTGACGGGGGTCGGGTGCAGGATCGGGGCATGAGCACCGACGTCGCCGACCTGTCCCCCGCCGACCGCTACCGCCTGCTGGCCGAGCGGTTCACCGGCTTCGTCGAGGCGGTGCGCGACGACCGCTGGGGCTCGCCGAGCCCGTGCGAGGACTGGACGGCCCGCGACGTCGTGGCGCACGTGGTGGGGTCCCAGCGCGGGTACGTCGAGGGCGCCGGCGAGACGCTGCCGCCCGCGCCCGACGCCGACCGCGACCCCGTCGGGGCGTGGACGGCGACCCGCGACGGCGTGCAGGCCCTGCTCGACGACCCCGCCCGGGCCGGCCGCGAGGTCGAGGGCCGGACGGGCAGAGGCACCCTCGAGGGCACGCTCGGCCTGTTCCACTGCGTCGACCTCGTCGTGCACGGCTGGGACCTGACCCAGGCGGCCGGTCTGCCGAACGACGTGCCGTCCGACCAGCTCGCGTGGGCACGCGGCCTGGTCGAGCAGATGGCCGACATGGCCCGGTCCCCGGGCGGTTTCGGCGCCGAGGTCGAGTCGCCCTCCGACGCCGACGAGACCACCCGGACGATGGCCTTCCTCGGCCGCCGCCCGGTGGCCGCCTAGAGCCGGGTGCCGTCCCCGGCCTCGTACTCGTCGACGGCGGCCTCCCGGATCTGCGCGGCCTGCTCACCGTCCACCCCGCTGCCGCGGAACGCGTCCAGCGCCTCGCGCGAGGTCCAGCGCTCGACGACCACGACGCGTCCGGGGTCGACGGAGCAGGCGGTGATCGCGAGGTCGAGGCACCCCTCGGTGGCCCGCGCCTGCTCGACGACGGCGCGGCAGCCGTCCACGTACGCGTCGCGCTCGGCGGGATCCACCCGCAGCCACCCGGTCACGATGATCGTCGTCATGCAGGAACGACCCCGGCCGCGGCCGCGGCTCATCGGCCCGGACCTGCGACGACTCGTTGAGCGTGCAACGATCAGGCATGGCTGAGCAGCAGGGCGGGTACGTCTCCGGCAGCGGCGACTTCGACCGCGACACCGACTACGTCACCGACCGCATCACGACCGACGGTGCGATCGGCGACGACGGCCTCGGCGTCCCGGCCGGCGACGGCGCGCGGCACTGGCCGGTCGAGGCCGGCCGCTACCGTCTGGTCGCGGCGCGGGCGTGCCCGTGGGCGAACCGCACGATCATCGTCCGCCGCCTGCTCGGTCTCGAGGACGCCATCTCGCTCGGCATGCCCGGTCCCACCCACGACGAGCGCTCGTGGACCTTCGACCTCGACCCGGACGGGCGCGACCCGGTGCTCGGGTACGAGCGGCTCCAGGAGGCGTTCTTCGCGCGGTTCCCCGACTACCCCAAGGGCATCACCGTCCCGGCGGTGGTCGACGTCCCGAGCGGCAAGCTCGTCACCAACGACTTCCCGCAGATCACGATCGACTTCTCGCTGCAGTGGACCGCGCACCACCGCGACGGCGCGCCCGAGCTCTACCCCGAGCGGCACCGCGACGAGATCGACGAGGTCGCGAAGCGCGTCTACACCGAGGTGAACAACGGCGTGTACCGGTGCGGGTTCGCCGGCACCCAGGATGCCTACGAGAAGGCGTACGACCGGCTCTGGACCGCGCTCGACTGGCTCGAGGACCGGCTCACCACCCGCCGCTACCTCGTCGGCGACACGATCACCGAGGCCGACGTGCGGCTGTTCACCACGCTGGCGCGGTTCGACCCCGTCTACCACGGCCACTTCAAGTGCAACCGGTCCAAGCTCAGCGAGCTGCCTGCGCTGTGGGGCTACGCGCGCGACCTGTTCCAGACCCCCGGCTTCGGCGACACCACCGACTTCGCCCAGATCAAGCAGCACTACTACGTGGTGCACACCGACATCAACCCGACCCAGGTCGTGCCGAAGGGTCCGGACCTGTCCGGCTGGCTCACCCCGCACGGGCGGGAGTCGTTGGGCGGCAGGCCGTTCGGCGACGGCACCCCGCCCGGTCCCGTGCGTCCGGACGAGCGGGTGCCCGAGGCGCACACGCCCCTGCGCTGAGGGTCAGCCAGCCCGGCGCAGCGCCCGCCGGGGGAACAGCCACGCCACGGCGGCCGCGGCCACCACGAGGATGCCGAGCGCCCAGATGACCGCCGCCGCCAGCACGGCGCCGTCGAGCGCGCCGCCCCCGAGCAGCGCCCGGATCGACTCGATGACCGGCGTGATCGGCTGGTGCTCGGCGAAGCCGCGCAGCCACGTCGGGAGCGTCTCGGCGGGGACGAACGCGGTCGAGACGTACGGCAGGAAGAGCACGACGAAGCCGTAGCCGGAGGCCGCCTCGGGCGTGCCGGCGCCGAGGCCGATGACGGCGAACAGCGTGGTGATCGCGAGGATCCACAGGGTGATCAGGCCGACAGCCGCCAGCCAGCCGCCGACGCCGGCGTCCGGCCGGTAGCCGATGAGGACGCCGACCGCCACGACGACCGCGGTCGCGACCAGGTTGCGCAGCAGGCTCGCCACCACGTGCCCGACGAGCACGGTCGCGGCCGGGATCGGCATCGTCCGGAGCCGCTCGATCGTCCCGGTCGCCAGGTCGCGGGCGACGTACACGCCGGACGAGGAGGCGCCGAACCCGGCGCACAGCAGGATGATCCCGGGCGTGACGTAGGCGGCGTAGGCGCCCTGGTCGTCGGAGATCGCCCCGCCGAAGACGTAGGTGAACAGCAGCATCAGCACCACCGGCAGCGTGATGGCCATCAGGAGCACCTCGGTGTCGCGCAGCGAGTGCCGCACGCTGCGACCGACGAACACGCCGCTCGCGGTGACGGCGGTGGTCACGGCGCTCATGCCGCCACCTCCTCGCGGCCTGTGAGGGCGAGGAAGACCTCGTCCATCGTCGGGCGGCGGACGGCGACCCGGGCGTCCGGCGGCAGCCCGGCCAGCACCCGGGCGACGTCGGACGCCGTCCCGTCGGTCTCGAGGGTCCGCTCGACCCGGCCGTCCGCGTCGAGCAGCTCGACGACCTCCGCGCCCACCTGCGCCTTGAGCCGGTCGGGCGAGCCGTCGGCCACGACCCGGCCGTGGTCGAGCACCACGACGCGGTCGGCGAGCGCGTCGGCCTCGTCGAGGTACTGGGTGGTCAGCAGCACCGAGCTGCCCTCGGCGGCGAGCGAGCGCACCTCGTCCCACAGCGTCTGGCGGCTCCGGGCGTCCAGACCCGTGGTCGGTTCGTCGAGGAACACCACCCGCGGCGAGCGCACCAGGCTCATCGCCAGGTCGAGCCGCCGGCGCATGCCGCCGGAGTAGGTGCCGACCCGACGGCGGCCCGCGTCCGCGAGGTCGAACCGCTCGAGCAGCCCGGACGCCCGGCGCCGCGCCGCGGCGGGCCGCAGGCCCTGCAGCCGCGCCACCATCACCAGGTTCTCGAGCCCGGTGAGCACCTCGTCGACCGCGGCGTACTGGCCGGTGACGCCGATCAGCCGGCGCACCGCCCCCGGCTCGCGGACGACGTCGTGGCCGAGCACGCGGGCCGTGCCCGCGTCCGGGCGGGTGAGTGTGGCGAGGACGTTGACCAGGGTGGTCTTGCCCGCGCCGTTGGGGCCGAGCAGCGCGAGCACGCCCGCGCCGACGGCGAGGTCGAGGTGGTCGAGCACCACCTGCGAGCCGTAGGACTTCCGCAGCCCCTCGAGGGAGATCACTGTGTGCGTCATACGCAGAGTGTGGCATACACAGTTTGTCATGTACACAGTTTGCGCCGTACACTGTCCGATAGCCTGTCGGCGTGGCTCAGGTCCCCGACGACGAGGGCGTCGTCCCGCGCGTGCTCGCCGTCGCGTGGGGCATGCACGAGGCGCCCGCCCGCGGGCCGCGTCGCGAGCTCAGCCACGAGGCGATCGTCGAGGCCGCGATCGGCCTGGCCGACGCGGGCGGGCTCGCGGCGGTGACGATGGCGAAGGTCGCCGAGGCGGTCGGGTTCACCACGATGTCGCTGTACCGCTACGTCTCCAGCAAGACCGAGCTCATCGTCCTGATGCAGGACGCCGTGGCGCGCGAGCCCGAGGTCGTGCCGGTCGACGAGCGCGACTGGCGGCAGGGGCTGCGCGACTTCGCCGCGGCGCAGCGGACTGTGTACGACCACCACCCGTGGGTGCTCGACGTGCCGCTGTCACTGCTCAACGTGCTCATGCCGAACAACATGAAGATGGCCGACGCCGCGTACCGCGCCATGCGCACGCTGCCGGCCGACGACGGCCTCAAGCAGTCGGTGCTGCTGTCGCTCAGCATGTTCGTGCGCAGCTACGGCCAGCTCGAGCGCGACACCCGCGAGTCCGCCGCGGACGCGGACATCTCCCCGGCCACGATCGCGATGCTCGCCGAGGTCGTGACGGTCGAGCGGTTCCCCGACCTGGCGCCGGTGTTCCTGGTCGGCGGCTACACCGGCGACCCGCCCGGCGAGGGCGACGCGGTCGACGACTTCGAGGTGGGCCTGCAGCTGTTCCTCGACGGCCTCGAGGCGCAGGTGCGCGACCGCCCCGCCGCACCGGCGGCCGAGCCGGTCGCGGCGACGGCGCTCGCCCGCGCCGAGCGCGACCTGGCGTCGGCCACGGCGCTCCGCACGGCCGCGCAGGCCCGGGTCAAGGACCTCGAGCGGCACGAGCGCGAGGCGCAGAACGCCCGCGACCGGGCGCGGCGCCAGGCCGGCCGGGGGTAGGCCTCAGCGACCGGCGTTGCGCGGGTGCTGCCGGGCGGCGCGCTCGTTGCCGTGCTTGTAGCTGCCCGTGACCCTCGCCATCAGCAGCTGCGGGTCGCCCGAGGCGACCGCGGCCAGGAACTCCCGCGCGCGTGCACCGCGCAGCGTCGCGGCGCGGCGACCGTGGTGCAGCACCACGACGTCGTCCCCGCGCTCCTCGTACTCGAACCCTTCCGGCGGTCTGCCCACGCAGCGGATCGTGCCACGGTCGCGGGGTCGTCAGCCCCGGACTTCCGCGTGGACGCGTCCGGGGAAGCGGACCGAGAACCGGGTCGCGCCGAGCCACTCGCGCACCTGGTCGGCGCGCTCCTCGACCTCCCGCCGACGGGGTGCCGGCACGGGCTCGAACCAGTGCAGGCCGATCGTGCCGTCGGCGCGCTGGGCCCAGTAGCCGACGACGCGGCCGTCGACCCAGATGGTGGGACCGCCGTTGCCGTTGCGGTCGAACGCGTCGGCCGCGTGCTCGGGCAGGTACCAGTCGCGCTGCTTCCACCCCATCACCGTCGGGTCGAGGCCGGGCAGCAGGGCCGTCCAGGGGCCGGGGTCGTCGACGGGCTCGTCGTCGCCGGCGGCCACCCACCCGGGGACGCCGTCGAGGTCGACCTCCACCGCAGCCGCGTCCGCCAGCGCCCGCCGGGTCCGCGCCACCGTCCAGCCGGCCCACCAGCGCAGGTCGTCGGCGGTGCCGGGCCCGAACCGGCGCAGCCACCGGTCGGCCAGGTCGGCGCTCGCCGCCGCCTCGTCGAGGTCGCCCACGCCGCCCTCGAGCCAGTCGTCCATGGCCGCCCACGTGTACTGCCCGTTGACCCAGGTACCGGTGGGGCGGGTGCGGACGAGCGCGCCGTCGAACCCGAGCTGCAGCAGCACCCGGGTGTGGGCGGCCACCTGGGCCTCGTTCGGCGACCCGCGTCCGAGCACCACCTTCTCGGTCAGGGCGGGCACGCGCCGGCCCAGCTCGCGGGCGGTCATCGGGCCGTGCTCGCGCAGGGTGGCGAGCACCTGCGCGGTCGCGTCGTCGAGCCACCGCTCGGGGTCGTCGAACCCGCTCTGGGCGAGGAAGCCGAGGTTGCGACGTCGCTCCGCGGCGGCGACCGCGCGGGTCGCGGCCGCGTGCACCGTCCGGACCACCTCGGGCGTGCCGACCCACAGCGTCCGGCGCATCGCGTGGTGCCGGACCAGCGAGCGGTCCTCGTACAGCGCACGCTCGACGGCTACCAGCGACGGCGTGCGCATCCGCACCAGGAGCGACAGGTACACCGTCACGGGGTCGGAGGAGTGCAGCACGACGAGGTCGTCCGCGATCGCGGGCAGGTCGTCGGTGCGGTCGTCGGGCAGCAGCAGCTGGCGGCGGGCCAGCCGCGCGCGCCGCTGCGCGACGTCGACGGTCCTCGGCACGGGGCGCAGTCTGCCAGCGGGTCAGGACCCGCTGGAGGTGGCGGTCGTGATCGCCGGGATCATCACCGCGACGAGCATCGTGGTCATCAGCTCGTCGATCGACTGCTTGACCGCCGTCGCGGCCCAGTCGCTCTCGCGCACCTCGTCGGCCCGGCGCTGCAGCTCCTTGCCGTCGCGGTCGGGGAACAGCTTCGGCGCCAGCTTCGTCACCGACACCATCGACACCAGGGCTGCGGTGCGCTGGTCGGGCTGCTGCCCGTCGACCAGGACCGCCCCGAGGCGCTCGCGCACCTGCGCCTCGACGGCGGGGTCGGCCTCGGGCCAGCGCTCGCGCGTGAACAGGCCCCACACCTTGCTGCGGTCGTGGGTGAGCACCCCGCGGGCGACGAGCTCCTCGAGCAGCTGCTCGCGCAGCTTGGTGCCCTTGTTCGTCCAGGTCCACGAGACCAGGTACGAGATCGCGTCCTTGGGCTTCTTGCCGTCGCAGACGTCGGCGATGTCGACGAGCAGCGGGTCGGACGGCTCGTGCTGCCCGGTGCGCCGGAGCCGGCCCTTCTTCACCGGCCCACCGTCGACCTCGACCACCTCGAGGGTGCCGTCGAGCACCAGCTCGAGCACCGCGGTGCCCGCCAGGGCCGAGTCGAGGGTGGTGGTGTCGACGAGGGTCTTCCCCGTCTCGTCGTCCAGGGCCAGCAGCAGCAGCTCGCTCGCGATCGTCATCGTGGTCCTTCCCCTCGGTCGTGCGGACCGCTCCACCCCACCAGGGCGCGACGCCGTCCGCATCCGCCCGCAGGACCATCCGGCCGCTCCCTCTCGGGTCGCACGGCACGGGCGGGGCTCAGGCCAGCCTTCCTTTACTGGAACTGTTCCAGAAAACGAGTAAGGTCGGAGGCGTCCGAGACCACCGTCCGAGCGAAGGAGCCGAGCCGTGACCGACACGCTCACCACCCACACCGCCCACCCGTCGTTCCGGGCGTCCGAGCGCCTCGGGGCGCACCTGCAGCAGCTGCTGGTCGACCTCACCGACCTGCACCTCGTGGGCAAGCAGGCCCACTGGAACGTGGTGGGGCGCAACTTCCGTGACCTGCACCTCGCCCTCGACGAGGTCGTCGACGCCGCGCGCGAGTTCACCGACACGATCGCCGAGCGGATGCGCGCCGTGTACGTCGCGCCGGACGGCCGCGTGCAGACCGTCGCCGCGCAGACCAGCATCGCGCCGTTCCCGGCCGGCGAGGTCGACACCACCGACACGGTCGACCTGGTCGTGCAGGCGCTCTACGCCGTCACCGGCACCGCGCGGCGCATCCACGACGACGTCGACGCCGAGGACCCCACCAGCGCCGACATCCTGCACACCGTGCTCGAGCGGCTCGAGCAGCTGGCCTGGATGCTCGACGCCGAGAACCGCGTCGCGAACCGCTCGGTCCCGCGCTCGCTCGAGGTCTGATCGCTCTCCGGATCCGAGCGCTCAGGGCGCCAGCCCGGGCAGCAGCAGCTGCCCCTCGACGCCGCGCGGCGTCGGCAGCGTGAGCGCGACGCCCACCAGGGCGACCGCGCGGCCGTCGACGTCGAAGCCGGTGGCCTCCAGCAGGTCGTGCGCGAGCACGGACACGGCACCGGCGACGTCGGTGCCGTCGACCCGCAGCGGTCGGCGGCGCACGTCGTCGGTGCCGTCGTCGTAGCGGACGACCACCTCGACCCAGCTCGGCACCCGGCCGTCGTCCGGGACCCGCGCGAGCGCTGTCGCCACCCGGCCGGCCAGCACCTCGTGCACCGTGCTGGCCGACCGGGTGCCGCGCGGCAGGCTGCGCTCGGCGGACGCCGACATCCGCGGCCCGCGGGGACGCACCTCCAGGTCGTCGGTGCCGTCGGCGACCGCCGCCACGCGCCGCGCCATCGCGGTGCCGAGGTGGCGGCGCAGCCCGTCGACGCCGAGGGGCGCGACGTCGGCGACGGTGCGGAACCCGGCGGCGTGCAGCGCCTCGACGGTCGCCGGGCCGACGCCCCAGAGCTCGTCGAGCCGCAGGCGCGGACGCAGCTCGGCCTCGTCGATCGGGTCGACGACCACCAGGCCGTCGGGCTTCGCACGCCGGCTCGCCAGCTTGGCCATCAGCTTGGTGCGGCCGACGCCGACGCTCACCGGCAGGCCGACCTCGTCGCGGGCCCGGCGGCGCAGCCCGACCGCCACCTCGCGGGCGCGCGCCACGGCCGCCGGGTCGGCGTCGTCGTCCGGCCCGAGGAACGCCTCCTCGACCGACCCCGGCTCGACCCGCCCGGCCAGGTCGTGGAACAGGGCGAACAGCTGCTCGCCCACCGGCTCGTAGGCGCCGGGCCGCAGCTCGACCAGCTCGACCTGGGGCCAGCGCCGCGCCACCACGGCCGACGACGACCCGGCGGTGACGCCGAGCGCGCGGGCCTCGTAGCTGGCGCAGCAGACCACGCCCGCCACCACGGCGAAGGGACGGCCGCGCAGGTCGGGACGGTCGCGCGCCTCGACCGAGGCGAAGAACGCGTCGGCGTCGGCGTGGAGCAGCACCTCGCCAGCGTGGCGCCGACCCCTGACAGCCGGCGGGTCTCAGTCGCAGCGTCCGGTGAGGAACGAGCTGTAGGAGAACGCCTGCACCGGCCCGCCGAACAGCGGCGCGCAGCTGGCGGCGGTGAGCTCACGCCGGTTCGTGCCGTCATCCAGCCCGTTGCCCGAGCACCAGTCGTAGTACACGTACACGTCGTCGACCCGGTCGCCGCGCTGCAGCCGGACCACCAGCGACGCGTCGCCCGACATCGTCTGCAGGCACTCCTCCGGCCGGTCCGGGCCCCCACCGACGGGCGCCGAGCGGATGCCGTCCAGCAGGGTCGCCGCGTCGTCCCCGACGACCTTCCGCGAGGCGACGAGCCCCGCTCCGTCGCCGCGGTGCCGGTCGTACTGGCAGACCGCGATCGCGTCCACCGCGTCGACCTCGCCGACGTCGAAGGCGGCGGCCGGGCGGACCGGCTGCTCGGCCTGCGCGGGTGAGCGCACGTCGCAGCCGTTCGGGTCGACGTCGAACGTCCGCGCCGACGCGAGCACCTGCTCGGCGACGCCCGCCGTGGCGGCGTCCGACCACACCCGCAGCTGGACGTCGCCCAGGGTGCGCACGGCGAGCGTCCACCCGTCGAAGACCTCCTCGCCGTCGGCGAGCGCATCGACCCCCTCGGCGTCGGCGAAGGTGACGTGCGGCGCCCAGAGGTCCTGGGGTGCCGGGCCGAACGCCTCCGGCCGGCCGTCCTCCTGCGGTGGGCACGCGATCGCCGGGGTGACGCCACCGGTCCCTCGCGCGACGTACGGCCCGGTCGCCGTGCTCGCGCCGCCCGCGCACCAGGCCGGACCCGGCTCGGCACCGTCCTGCCAGTCGGCCGGCACGTCGACGGCGACGTCGCGCCACCAGACCGTGCGCAGGTCCTCGCCCGCGACGGCGACGGCGTTCCCGTCCGTCCCGTCGGCGGGGTCGTCGTCGCCGAGCACGCCGGTGGCGACCAGCCCGCCGCCCACGACCAGCACCGCCGCCGCGGCGGCGGCCACGGGGACCAGCCAGCCCCGGCGGCGTCGGTCGGTGCGCGGCTCCAGGGGGACGGGCTCGAAGGCGTCGGCCTCGCGGGTGAGCGCCCGCCGCAGCGCGGTCTCGGCGCGGGTGTCGTCGTCCATCAGGACCTCCGGGAGGGGTCATCGGGGGTGTCGAGGCGCTCGCGCAGCGCCCGTACGGCGCGGTGCACGAGCGAGCGGGCGGTGGCCTCGCTGCAGCCGAGGAGGTCGCCGACCTCGGCGAACGAGCGGTCCTCGTAGAACCGCAGCACCACGGCCGCGCGCTGGCGGGCGGGGAGCTCGCGGCACAGCCGCCACGCCTCGTCGGCGTCGTCGACGGCGGGACCGTGGTCCGGCGCGTGCTCGCGGCGCAGTGGGTCGGGGTCGTCGACGACCACGAGCCGGCGCCGCTTGCGCCAGCGCGAGACCGAGCCGTTGACGATGCTGCGCCGCACGTACGCCTCCGCGGTCGCCGCCGACAACGACGACCACCGCGGGTAGGCGCGCTCGAGGGCGTCCTGGACCAGGTCGGGCGCCTCGCTGCGCGACCCCGTCACCAGGTACGCGAACCGCTGCAGCGCGGCGCCGCGCGCGGCCACGAACGACGCGAAGTCGTCGGTGCCGGCGGGCGCCTGCAGGGTCTGCTCCACACCCTCCCTACGCGCGGGACGCCCGATCCGTGGCACCGCGGTCACCCCGCGGTCGGGTCGACCTCGGTCAGCGGCGTCCCGGTGTCGACGTACAGCCGCCCACCGGGGACGAGGACGGACGCGACCGCGGCACGCGCCCGGCCGCCCGGGTGCCGTCCGTCGAGCACGCCCACGCGGCAGGCGAGGGCGAGGTCGTACGGCGCCTCTCCCGGCTCGAGCGCGAGGTCGTCGACGGCGACGCAGCGCACCGACAGCAGGCCCGCGGCGATCTCGTCGGCGCAGGTGCGTTCGACCAGCGCGACGCCCTTCGCGGAGCGGTCGACGACGAGCACGTGCCCGCCCGGCGCCACTCGTCCGGCCACCTCGCGGGCGGCGGCGCCCGGGGCGCCCCCGATCTCGACCACCCGCAGGCCTGGCCGCAGCGGCAGCGCGGCGACGACGGCGGCGAGGCGGGGCGACAACGACGTGGTCACCGGACCATCCCAGCACGCATGCTGGGCCCGTGACGAGCGACGGGACGGCCACCGCGACGTACGAGTGGCGCGGCGAGGTGACGAGCACCGAGGTGAACACCCTGCACGCGGAGGCGTTCTCGACGCGGGTGTTCACCGACGAGGAGTGGGACTGGCGGGCGCTGCTCGACCGGCACAGCCTCGGCTGGGTCACCGCGCGCGACGCGGCGGGCGCGCTGGTCGGGTTCGCGAACGTGGTGTCGGACGGACTGGTGCACGCCTGGGTGCAGGACGTCATGGTCGCCGCGAGCGCCCGCCGCCGCGGGATCGCCACCCGCGTGGTCGCCGAGGTGCGCGACGGCGCGGCGCGGGCCGGGTGCGAGTACCTGCACGTCGACTTCGACGACGAGCTGCGCGACTTCTACTGGGGCGCCTGCGGTTTCACGCCCACCAACGCGGGACTCCTCGAGCTGCAGCCGCCGGGTCAGTAACCCCGGCCGGCCACCTGCCGCGCGGCGCGGTACGCCGGCTCGCGCAGCGCCCGCTCCCACGCCGGCGTCGGCAGGCCCGGCAGCACGTGGCCGAACGGGTCGAACCGGATGCCCTGGTGCTCGGGCCCGGCGTCGTCGAGCAGGTCGAGCCGACCGACGTCGCGCCAGCCGCCGCCAACGCGGCTGACGCGCAGCGTGAACGCGTCGTCGCCCGCCGGCACCACGCCGAGCAGCAGCGGTCCGGTGGGCGACGGCGACGGCCACAGCGTGCTCATCGGCACCCGGGTGCCGGTGCCCGGCCGCAGCAGGTGCCGGGTGACCACGTCGGTGCCGGACGCCGACAGCAGCAGGTCCGCGTGCCGCGCCGTCCCGAGCGGGACCCGCAGCGCCAGGCCCGCCACGTCCGGCAGCGGTTCCGGGAGCCCGAGCGAGCGCGACACCCGCACCAGCACCTCGTCGGTCCCGGTCCCGTCGAGCCAGGGCACCCCGGTGGGCGGACGCGCACCGTCGCGTCGCAGGGTCGCCCGCAGCACGCGGCCGCGCGGGTGCAGGGTGCGGCCGGCGGGGCGGACCAGGGCGACGGCACCCGACAGGCCGCCGAGCAGGACGCCGGCGCCGCGGGCGGGCAGGGAGGTGAGCACGGCGGTGCGGTACCCGGTGCCGGCCCGGGCATGCGTCAGCGCTGGCAGGACGGGCACCACCAGGTGCGGCGCCGCTCGGGGTCGCCCGGCACCTCGGGGCGCACCTCGACCCGGGTGCCGCAGCGCCGGCACGGCCGGCCCGCCCGTCCCGACACCCAGTGCTGCTCGCCGCGCCGGGTGTCGCCCGTGGTCACCTGCGCGGCGCCGCGCGGGTCGACGGAGAACCGCAGCGCCCGGACGGCGAGCCGCACCAGCGGCTCGAGCGGGACGTCGCGCACCGGCGTCCACGGGAGGTGGCCGCGCAGGAAGCAGAGCTCGTTCACCCACAGGTTGCCGAGCCCGGCGAGGTTGCGCTGGTCGAGCAGGGCGGCGGCGATCGTGCGGTCGGGCTGCGCGGCGAGCCGCTCCACGGCCCGCGCGACGAGCTCGTCGACGGGCGTGGCGGTGTCGAGCAGGTCGGGTCCGAGGTGGCCGACGACGGTGTGCTCGTCGGCGGTGCGCAGCAGCTCGACGACCGGCATCCGCAGGGCGTACGCGGTCGGGCCGTCGGTGGCGAGCAGCACCCGCACGTCGGGCAGCAGCCGCCGGGGCAGCTGCTTGCCCGCGCCGACGACGGACCACTCCCCGTCCATCCGCAGGTGGGTGTGCAGGGTGAGCGCCTCGCCGGCGAGGTCGAACCGGGTCAGCAGGTGCTTGCCCCTCGGCACCGTGCCGAGCACGCGGGCACCGCGCAGGTCGGCGGTGGCGTGCTGGGGGACGCGGACGTCGCTGCGCCGCACCGTCTCCCCGGTCAACCGGGCCTGCAGCCGGGCGGCCACGCGGTAGACGCTGTCCCCCTCCGGCACCCGTCCACGTTAGGTCGCCGGCGAGGACCCCGGCATCCGGAAGCGCCGGACCTCGGGCACCCGCCACGCCACCAGCGCCACCAGCGCGGCCGCCAGCAGCCCGCCGGACGCCGCCGCGACCCCGGTCGAGGTGACCGAGGCCACCAGACCGCCGCGCAGGTTGCCCAGGTCGGGCCCGCCGGCGCCGACCAGGTGGTCCATCGCGCTGACGCGCCCGCGGTAGACGTCCGGGGTGGCGACCTGCACCAGGGTCGCGCGGGTGACCACGCTGACCGTGTCAGCCGCACCGGCGACGGCGAGCGCCAGCAGCACGAGCCAGAGGTGCTGCGCGACACCGAAGACCGCGAGCGCGAGCCCCCAGGTGGCCGCCGACGCCGCCATCACCCGTCCCGGGTGGGGTGCGCGGGTGAACCGGCCGGACAGGACCGAGGCCGACACCCCGCCGACCGCCAGCGCGCTGGTGAGCAGGCCGAGCGTCTGCGGCGCCCCACCGAGCCGCTCGGCGTTCACGGCCGGGAACAGCGACACCGGCATCGCCAGCAGGGTCGCCGCCAGGTCGGTCGCGAACGCGCCGCCGAGCACCGGGGTGCGGCGCACGAGCCGCACGCCGTCGAGCACCGCGCGGGCGCCCGGCCGGGCCGGGGCTCCGGCGCCCTCGTCGAGCGGCCGCATCGGGGGCAGGCCCCACACGCCGTAGAGGGCGACGACGAACGTGGCGGCGTCGACGACGAAGCACACCGCGACCCCCCACAGCCCGGTGAGCAGCCCGGCGACCGCCGGCCCGACGAGCATCCCGACCTGGAAGGAGACGTGCTGCAGGGCGAGGCCTGCCGGCAGGTGCTCCGGCGGCAGCAGCCGCGGCGCGAAGGTGCGCGCGGCCGGGGCGCCGAGCGCGCCGGCGGTCGACTGCAGCCCGACCAGGACGAGCAGGGGCCAGATCGACGACGGCCCGGCGAGCACGACGCCCGCCAGCCCGAGCGCGCAGGCCAGCTGCCCGACCCGCGCGCCGAGCACCAGGCGGCGCCGGTCGACGGCGTCGGCGACCGTGCCACCCACCAGCGCGAAGACCACCAGGGGTACCGCCTGCACCAGCGCCGTGACGCCGACCCAGGCGGTCGACCGGGTCGTCTCCCACACCACCCAGGCGACCGCGAACGCCGACATCGTCGACCCCAGCACGGACGCGGACGTGCCGACCCACAGCCGGCGCCACACCGGGTGGACGCGCAGCGGGGTCAGGTCGAGGAACGCGCCCCTCATCCGGGCTGCTGGTCGAGGTGCCGGTGGTCGAGGTGCTGGGCGTCGAGGTGCTGGGCGATGCGGTCGCGGAACGGCCGGCGCTCCAGAGCGGCCGCGACATCGGCCGCGGCGCGGGTCAGCGGGTGGTCGACCTCGGCCTCGAGCGCGGCGAGCGCCGCCTCGGTCGCGTCCCACTCCGCCCGCACCCGCGCGGACACCTCGGTGCCGCGGTCGGTGAGCCGGACCACGCGGGTGCGCGCGTCCGGGCCGGGGACGGACTCGACGAGCCCGGCGCCGCGCATCGCGGTGACGGTCTGGCTCATCGCCGAGTGCGTGACGCCGACCGCCGCCGCGAGGTCGCGGATGGTGCGCGGCCCACGGGCGCGCAGCTCGAGCACCGCGGGCGCGAACCGCGGCCGGACGTCGGCCAGGCCCCAGGCGACGTAGACCGCGGCGATCTCGTCGTCCATCGCGCGCAGCAGCGCGAAGACGGGGCTCCAGCGCCCGGGCGCGTAGCCGTGCTCAGATGTCACAGCGCTGTTGTAACAGTGCTACGAGATGGGCGTCAACCGGCGGCCGGCACCGCCCGCGCGGCCGGCACGGACCGGTCGCGGCGGGCCAGCCCGGTCGCCACGAGCACGACGAGGGCCACGACCACGGCCGCCACGGCGGTCGCGGTGGACGAGGGCGAGTCGGACGTCCGCCCGACGGCGATCCAGGCCAGCCCCCACGCGATCGCCGCCGCGACCGCGAGGCGCCCGCCGAGCGCCCGGGCGAGCAGCGCGCCGACCGCGCCGACCACGACGAGCACGACCACGGCGACCACGTCCGACACCGGTCGTCCGGGCTCGACCCCGGACGCGACGAGCGTCGCGGTGACGTTCGCGCACGTGGCGACCGCCACCCAGCCGAGGTAGAGGCCGAACGTGCCGTCGACGAGCACCCGCTCGACCGCGCCGGGAGCCGGGTGCCGGGTGAGCAGCAGCATGATCCGGGTCAGCACGGCCAGCAGGGCGAGGATGACGACGACGCTCGCCCACAACCAGCCCTGCTGGGTGACCAACAGCCACCCGGCGTTCAGCAGCATCGACGCGGCGGCGAGCCAGCCGGCGCGGCGGTGCCGCTCGGCGGCCGCCTGGCCCGGCAGCCACTGCCAGACGGTGTACGCGAGCAGACCGGCGTAGACCACGGACCAGATGGAGAAGGCCGGACCGGCCGGCGCCAGCAGCGTCGCGTCGGCCGCCAGCGCCCCTCCCGACGACTCCTCGACCCGCTCGCCCAGCACCCCGACCCCCACCAGGGTGCCGAGCACGCAGAGCACCTTGGCGACGGTGACGCCGACCTGGCGCACCCGGTCGGCGGAGGTCGGGCGTGCGGGAGCGGTGGTCGTCGTCATGCGGCCAGGGTGCGGCCGCGCGGGGGCGCCCGCCACCGGTGCCGGTCAGCCGCGGCGCAGCGTGCGGTCGTGCTCGGCGATGGTGCGCACCAGCTCGCGGCCGTCGGTCTCGCGCAGCGCGCGCACCCCCGCGGCCGCGACCGGGGCGAACTCCTCGGACGCGAGCAGGGCCGACGGCCGCTCGCCGCGCTCGAGGGCGCGGCCGAGCGCGGCCAGGCGCTCGTCCGGCTGCTCGCGCAGGAATCGGGCGAAGCGGGCGTCGGCGTCCGGGCCCGCGTACTCGCCCGCCTCGCTGCGGGCGATGCCCTCCTCGAGCGCCTCGGGCGAGGACAGCATCTGCTCGACGCGGTCCTGCACCGCCTGCTCGCGCTCGCGGTCGGCGCGCCCGGGGTCGTGACCCGGACCACGCAGGACGCTCACGGCTTCACCACCGGCACGTCGGACTGCCCGACGGGCGGCAGCGGCAGGTACCCGCTGACGACGCCGAACCCGCTGGTGGCGGCGTCGTAGGCCGACTTCACGCCCTTGAACGTCTCGTAGGCGGAGAAGGCGGCCTTCACGGCGGAGACGACCTTCTTGATCTTCGACAGGCCGTACGCACCGGCGATGAGCGCGATGGGGAGCCCGAACCCCGTGGCCCCGGCGGCGCCGGCGGCGCCGGCGGCGATGAGCGCGGCGGAGGCGGTGTCGAGGCAGACCTCGACCGCCTCGCCGAGCGCGTCGGCGTAGTCCTTGGCCGACTCGGCGGCGTCCTCGTACCCGTCGGCCGCCTTGCGCATCTCGTCGGCCGCCTTGTCGACGTCGGCCGCGAGGTCGTAGAGGTAGTCGCGGGCGTGGTCGGAGGCGTTGCCCTCCCACGCGGTGTCGAGGGAGTTGCCGGTGCCGCGGAAGCAGGTCTTCGCGCCGTCGAGGAAGTAGCCGAGGTGGCGCAGCGCGTCGCCCGCGCGGTCGAACGCGTTCCAGTCGCCCGAGATCGGCTTGCAGAGCTCCTCGATGATGTTCACCGGGTGGTCGATCAGGCCGATCGTCGCCGCGAACTCGGTGACGCCCCAGACGGCGTCGTTGATGATCGCGGTGGGGCTCAGCAGGTCCCACCAGTCGGGCCCGCCGACGTCGGGGTCGTCGTCGGGCTCGGTGAGGTGGACCGAGGGGTCGGTCCAGTTCGTGATCGTCCAGTAGTAGTCGGGGACGAAGTCGGTCTCGGCCCTGGACCGCTCGACCTCGCCGGCAGGCAGCGCCCCGGCCAGGTGGTCGAGCACGCGCGCCCGGTCGGTGTCGACGGTGCGGTAGGTGCGGTCGGTCTGCCGGAACGCGGTGGCGATCTCGCCGACCAGCGTCTGCAGGTCGCGCAGGTAGTCGGTGGTCGTGGACTCGACGCTGGAGTGCGTGAACATCATCGTGTTCAGCACGCCCTCGTCGAGCACGTGCACGGGCAGGTGGTCCTCGGCGTACGCCAGCGCCTCGCCGACCCAGCCCTGCAGGTCGTCGAGCCTGGTCGCCGCCTGCCGCAGCGCGCCCTTCTCGTACCGGAACGCCACCTGCGCCCTCCCCTCGTCGCCGCCATCCTGCCCGAGCGCGCGGCACCCCCGCCGGGGGCCTGTGGACAGCCGGCGTCAGCCGCCGAGGCGCACGCCCTCGCCCGCCAGCGTGGCGCGGAAACCGGTGTCGACCACCGCGACGTCCTGCAGCACGAGCCCCTCCGGCAGCCCCTCGACCGGCTGGCGGATCGTCACCAGGGCGTTGACGACGCCGGCGGCGGCGCGCGCGAGCAGGTCCGGCCCACCGACGTCGATCGAGCTGGGCTCGAGCACCAGCAGGCCGTCCTCGGCGCGCACGGTGCCGGTGGCGACGACGCCGACCTGGCGGCCGAGCAGCTCGACGGTGCGGCTGAGCGAGGCCTGGCCGTCCTCGGCCGGCGCGATCACGACGCCGTCGCCGACCCCGGCCGCGACCCGGTCGAACGGCACCGTCGCCTCGACGTCGAGCCGGCCGGCCACCATGCCGTCCGGGCCGAACCGCACGTCGGTGCCGGTGGCCGTCACGTCCGCGAGCGCGCCCTCGGGGGTGCGCAGGTCGCCGCTGCCGAGCTGCACGTCGGCGAGCCACGTCTCGTCCGGGCCGAGGTCGTCCGGCGCGGACGCCGCCGGCGGCGCGGCGCCCGGGTCGGGCACGGACGGCGCGTCCGCGGAGCGTCCCCACCACCAGAGCAGGCCGAGCACGAGCACGGCGAGCAGGACGAGCGCGACGACGGCCCCGACGAACCCGTCGAGCAGGCGCCGTCGGTGGCCGAGGGCCTGCTCGGGGCTCTTCATGCGCCCACCGTAGGCGCGGCGAGCTCGGCGCACCTGCGAGCCAGACGACCGGCGGCGTCCCGCACCGCGTCCGGGCCGAGCACCTCCAGCGCGAACGGCATCCGGGCGAGGTGCAGCGCCATCAGGTCGGGGTCGTCGCCGCCGGACTCGAGCAGGCAGGCGTCCGGGCCGTCCGCGGTGACCGTGACCGTGGCCGCCGGCACCGAGCGACGGACCTCCTCGGCGGGGGCGTGCACGCGGGCCCGCAGCACGAACCGGTACGGCGAGACCGCGAGCGAGGACCGCACGTACTCGACGGGGTCGGGGGCCTCGCGCGGGGTGAACCGCCAGCGCGTGCGCTCCAGGTCGTGCACGCGGTCGAGCCGGAAGGTGCGCCAGTCGTCCCGGTCGAGGTCGAACGCGACGAGGTACCAGCGGCGGGCCGCCCGCACGACCCGGTACGGCTCGACCCGGCGCTCGCTGTCGGCGCCGTCGCCCGCGCGGTAGCCGAACCGGACGCGCTCGCCCGCCGCGCAGGCGCGCGACAGCTCGAGCAGGACGTCGAGCCCGCCGTCGGCGGCCGGCACCTCGATCGAGGCGGTGGACGCGTGCACGTCGCGCACCTGGCCCCGCAGCCGGGCCGGCAGCACCTGGTCGAGCTTGGCGAGCGCCCGCACCCCGACCTCGCCCATCTCGGCCGACAGCTCGGTGGCGAGCCGCAGGCTGACCGCGATCGCGACCGCCTCGTCGTCGTCGAGCAGCAGCGGCGGCAGCGCCTGGCCGGCGCCGAGCCGGTAGCCGCCGGCGACACCCTGGGTGGCGTGCACCGGGTAGCCCAGGTCGCGCAGCCGCTGCACGTCGCGGCGCACGCACCGGGTGGTGACGCCTAGCCGCTCGGCCAGCTCGGGGCCGGTCCAGGTCGGCCGCGACTGGAGCAGGCTGAGCAGGGTCAGGACCCGCTGCGTCGTCTCGCCCACGCGTCCAGGGTGGCACGGGTTGCGGACCGGAACGGTCCGCGTTCGGTTCGACGATGGGTCCCATGGACCACGAGACCCCTGTCGACCGCGAGAACCCCACCGACGTCGGCGCCCAGCTGCTCGAGCAGCTCACCTGGCACTGGGACCACCACCTGCGGCCGCGCCTGGACGGCCTGACCGACGACGAGTACCACTGGGAGCCCGTCGAGGGCTGCTGGGGCGTGCGGCCGCGCGGGACGTCGTCGGCGCCCATCACGGCCGGGGGCGGCGACTGGCTGGTCGACTTCGCGCTGCCCGAGCCCGTGCCGCCGCCGGTCACCACGATCGCCTGGCGGCTCGGGCACCTGGTGGTCGGCATCTTCGGCGAGCGCAACCGCAGCCACTTCGACGGCCCGCCGATCGCCTACGACGACTTCGCGTACGCCGGGACGGCCGACGAGGCGCTGGCCCAGCTCGACGCGGGCTACGAGCACTGGGTGCAGGGGGTGGCCGCGCTCGGCGACCGGCTGTGGACGCCCGTCGGCGAGGCCGAGGGCCCGTTCGCGCCGCTGCCCTACGCGGCGCTCGTGCTGCACATCTCGCGCGAGGTGATCCACCACGGCGCCGAGGTGCTCGTGCTGCGGGACCTCCACCGGTCCCGCTGACCCACGCGTCCTACTGGTGGCGGTGCACCAGCACGACGGCGTCGGCCGGGACGCTGGTCAGCCGGCCCTGCGGACCCTGCAGCACCATCCGCCCGCTCAGCACGGCGAAGGTGGAGACGTCCGACTCCTGCGGGCCGACGGTGAACCCCTCGCGCTGGTAGCGGGTGGCGTGCAGCGCGCGCTGCGGCGGCAGGTGGTCCGACGGCCTGATCTGGCGCGCCGGCACGTGCATCTCGGTCATGGTCCCTCCCCGGGTCGTGCTCCCCGCTCAGCGTGCAGGTCGTCCCAGGGTGGTGCATCGACGTTTCCGGGAGGTGACCTGAGCGTGTCCGGCGAATCGTTTCGGGGAGGGCTGCGTCACACCCGTCCCCACGCCTGGCGCAGCGGACGCCGACCGCTGCGGGAGGATCGGCGCCGACGAGGGGAGGGCGCGTGCGCGTCGGGCTGGTGCTCACGGTCGTGGCCGTGCTGGTGTTCGTGTGGGTCACGCTCGACCGGGTGCGACCGCTGCAGGCGGCGCAGGTGCGTGCCAGCGGCGGCCGGTGGTGGGCGGCGGCGCTGCTCGGCGCCGGCACCCAGGTCGCGGCGGTCGCCGTGGTCTTCGTCCTCAGCGCGGTGCTGGCCACCGGCGGCGAGCGGCTCGGCGGGCCGGTGCTCGGGGCCGTGCTCGGCTCGCTCCCGCTGCTGCCGTACGCCACCGTCGCCTTCGCCGCGGTGCCGAGCAGGGTGAGCGCCTACCGCGACGTCCGCGAGGACCTCGAGCGCGCGGGCGCCACGGAGGGCGTCCAGCGGGGCCTGGCCTGGGCCGGCGGCCCGTTCGCGGTCGCCGGCGTCGGCATCGCGGCGTTCGTGCTCGTGCAGCTGTGGACGTGACTCAGAGCCGCGGGTCGACCGGCTCGGACTCCAGGGCGAGCACGGCGAAGACCGCCTCGTGGACGCGCCACAGCGGCTCGCCCGCGGCCCGCCGCTCCAGCGCCTCGAGCCCGAGCGCGTGCTCGCGCAGCGCCAGCGAGCGCTTGTGCCCGAGCCGCCGCTCGCGCAGCCGCGACAGGTGCTCCGGACGGGTGTAGTCGGGCCCGTACACGATCCGCAGGTACTCGCGCCCGCGCACCTTCAGGCCCGGCTGCACGAGGCCCTTCGGCCCGCGGACCGTCCCGGCGACCGGCTTGACCACCATGCCCTCGCCACCGGCGGCGGTGAGGTCGTCCCACCAGGCGACGCCCTCGGCGCACGAGGCGGGGTCGCCGGTGCGCACGACCAGCCGGCGGGTGGTGCGCACGGTCACCGGGTCGGCCTCGACCAGCCGGTCCGCGAGCGCGAGGTGCCACAGGTGGTCGCGGTCGTGGTGCGTCGCACCCTGGGTCGCGAGCAGCTGGAATGGCGCGAGCTGCACGCCGTCGAGGCCGTCGGTGTCCCAGACGTAGCGGCGGTACGCGTCGACGAACGCCTCGGCGTCCGCAGCCCTCTCGCGGGTGCGGCCCAGCAGGTCGGCCACGTCCAGGCCCCGGGCGGACGCCTGCTCGAGCGCGGCGACGGCGGGGGGCAGCGCGGCGCGGGCCGCGGCGCCGACCGCCGCGTACTGCTCGCGCAGCAGGCCGTCGGCCTTGGCCGACCAGGGCAGCAGCTCGGCGTCGAGCAGCAGCCAGTCGGTGGCCAGCTCGTCCCACAGCCCGGCCCGGTCGGCGGCGCCGCGCAGCCGCGCCAGCAGCTCCTCGGTGAGGGCGTCGTCGAGGAAGGAGCGGCCGGTGCGGGTGTGCACGACCCCGGTGCGCGATCCGTCGCCGAAACGCGTTGCCGCCGTCTCGCTGTCGCGGCACACCAGCGCGACGGCGCGCGAGCCCATGTGCTTCTCCTCGCAGACGACCTCCTCGACGCCGCCGGCCGCGTAGGACGAGAACGCCTCGTCCGGGTGCTCGAGCACGCCGTCGCGCACCGAGGTCGCCACCGGCGCCATCGTCGGCGGGAGGTAGGCGAGCCAGCGCGGGTCGAGCGCGAACCGGCTCATCACCTCGAGCGCGCCGGCCGCGTTCTCCTCCCGGACGGTGACGCGGCCGTGGTGCGCGGTCTCGACCGACCGCCGGCCGAGCACGTCGTCGAGGTCGAGCTGGTCGTCGGGGCGGTCGGACGCCACCGCCTCGCCGGCGGTCGGGAACGGGCGCGCCGGCTCGTACCAGACCCGCTCCGCCTCGACCTGCACGAGCTCGCGCTCGGGGTAACGGAGCGCGGTGAGGTGACCGCCGAACACGCACCCGGTGTCGAGGCACATCGTGCCGTTCACCCACTCCGGCACCGGCGTCGGCGTGTGGCCGTAGAGCACCGTGGCGCGCCCGCGGTACTCGGTCGCCCACGGGTAGCGGACGGGCAGCCCGTACTCGTCGGTCTCGCCGGTGGTGTCGCCGTAGAGCGCGAACGCGCGCACCCGTCCGGACGAGCGGTTGTGGTAGGCCTCCTTGAGCCCGGCGTGCGCGACGACGAGCCGGCCGTCGTCGAGCACCAGGTGCGAGACGAGGTCGCGGCACCAGTCGCGCACCGCGGTGCGGAACTCCTCGGGCTCGGCCTCGAGCTGGGCGAGCGTGGTCTCCAGGCCGTGCGACACGGTGACCTTGCGACCGTCGAGCGCGCGCACGAGCTTGTGCTCGTGGTTGCCGGGGACGACGAGCGCGTGGTCGCCCGCGTGCATGCCCATGACGAGCCGCAGCACGCCGGGGCTGTCGGGGCCGCGGTCGACGAGGTCACCCACGAAGACGGCGCGCCGGCCGTCCGGCGGGACGGCGTCGACCGCACGCCCCTCGCCGTCGCGGACCACGGCGTAGCCGAGCCGGTCGAGCAGCGTGAGCAGCTCGGGCAGGCAGCCGTGCACGTCGCCGACCACGTCGAACGGGCCGTGCTGGTCGCGCCGGTCGGTCAGCAGCGGCTCCCGCACCACCTCGACGTCGTCGATCTCGTCGCCGGTGAGCACGTGCACGCGGCGGAAGCCCTCGCGGGCGAGGCCGCGCAGCGACCGCCGCAGCAGGTCGTGGTGGCGTCGCACGACGCGCTCGCCGAAGTCGCGGTCGGGCCGGGACGCGTTGCGCCGCACCGCCTCCTTGACCGGGACGTCGAGGACGACCGCGACCGGCAGCACGTCGTGGGCGCGGGCCATCTCGACCAGGCTCCGGCGCGCCTCGCGCGTCACGTTGGTGGCGTCGACCACGGTGAGCCGCCCGGCGTCGAGGCGCAGGCCGGCGACGTGGTGCAGCGCGTCGAACGCCGCGGTCGTGGCGTCCTGGCTGTTCTCGTCGTCGCTCACCATGCCGCGGTAGGTGTCGCTGGAGAGCACCTCGTAGCGTCCGAAGTGCTTCTGCGCGAACGTCGACTTGCCGGCGCCGGAGACGCCGACGAGCGCGACCAGCGACAGGTCGGGCAGCGTGATCCGCCTCATGCGGGCACCTCCGTCCGCCGGAAGACGGCGAGCTGGGTCGGCGCCCCGTGGTCGGGGTGCTCCTCGCCCACGCCCCGCAGCTCGACGTCGTACCCGTAGGTCGCGGCCACGCGGGACGCCCACTGCGAGAACTCGTCCCGCGTCCACTCGAACCGGTGGTCGGGGTGGCGCAGGGATCCGTCCGGCAGGTCGTAGACGACGTTGTGCTCGACGTTCGGGGTGGTGACGACGACAGCACCCGGGCGGGCCGCGCCGAAGACCGACCGCTCGAGCGCGGGGAGCCGCTCGGCGTCGACGTGCTCGACGACCTCCATCAGCACGACGGCGTCGTAGCCCTCGAGGCCGCGGTCGCGGTAGGTCGCCGATCCCTGCCGCAGCGAGATCCGTTCGCGCTGGCGGTCTCCCATCCGCTCGAGCCGCAGCCGGCGGGCCGCCCGCTCGAGGTCGCGGGCCGACACGTCGACCCCGACGAGCTCGCTGAAGCGGGCGTGGCGGACGAGCTCGCGCAGCAGCCGGCCCTCGCCGCAGCCGAGGTCGACCACGCGGTGGGCGCCGACGTCGTCGAGCGCCTGCACGACCGCGCGCACGCGGTGGGCCACGAGGGGCTCCCGCCGCTCGGCCTGCGCCGCGACGTCCTCGTCGGGCACGTCGTCCGGTGCGGGACGGTCGTCGAGCTCGGCGAACCGGTCGAGCGCGTCGGACACGAGCTCGCGGCGGTGGGCGAGGTAGCGGCGGGTGAGGGCGTCGCGCTCGGGGTGGGTGGCGAGCCAGGTGCCGCCGGCGCGCACGAGCTTGTCGACCTCGTCGGTGCTCACCCAGTAGTGCTTGGTGCCGTCGAGCGCCGGCAGCAGGACGTAGAGGTGCGACAGCGCTGCGGCGACGGTGAGCGTCCCGGTGAGGGTCACGTCGAGGTGCCGCGCAGGTCCCCACCGGGGCACCTGCGGGTCGAGGTCGGGCTGCACGACCTCGACCGTCCAGCCGAGCGGCTCGAACGCGCGGCGGACGGCGTCGGGGCCGCCGCGCGCGGGCAGCGACGGGACCCGCACCGTGAGCGGCAGCGCCTGCCCGGCCAGCTCGGGGCGGGCCGTGCAGCGGCCCTGCAGCGCGGTGCGGAAGACCGACCCGAGCGCGACCGCGAGCATCGACGACGCCGCGTACGGGCGGTCGTTGACGTACTGCGACAGGGCGCCCGCCTCACCGGGACGCCGGCCGCGCACCAGCGCGACCGGGTCGACCTCGAGGAGCAGGGCGGCGGTGCAGCGCTCGTCGGTCGCCTCCGGGTAGAACACGTGCGCCGTCCCGACGGCCTGCCGGAACGACTGCACCCTGTCGGGGTGCTTGTGCAGCAGGAAGCCCATCGACGTCGCGTCCGTCGCGGTCGAGGTCAGGGTCAGCAGCACCGCACCATCGTGGCAGCGCGAACCGGGACAGGTCCCCGCCTTTCCCCTCAAGCGCACCCGGACGGACGCCGATGGTTCGCACGTGACGACGACGTGCGAGTGCGGCGCCGCCGTGCCCGAGTCGGCCGCGTGGTGCTCGCTGTGCCACCGCCCGGTCACCGACGCGCGGTTCGCGCCGCCGACGGACGCCGAGTCCGTCCTGGCCACCGAGCGGCGCGAGACCACCAGCGTGGCGGAGCAGGCCCGCACCCGGCGGGAGTCGTCGCGCCCGACGAGCCGGTTCGCGAGCACCGACGTCACCTTCGGCCTGCGCGGCCGCATCGTGATGAGCCTGCTCGTGCTGCTGCCGTTCTGGTTCTTCCTCCAGCACTTCGCCACCGGCGGCTGGGTCGGCGTCGTCGTCCTCGCCCTGGTCGGCGTCCCGTGGGCGATGCACGACATCTGGCGCCGCTCCGACCGGCTGTAGCCGGCGGTCAGCAGCCGCGCTCGACGTGCTCGGCGGCGCCGGCCGGCTCCAGGTCGCGGTCGCGCAGGGTCAGGCCGATCCGGTCGCCCCACCGCTCGCACGCCTGCTCGAAGGGCGTCCCCTGCGCGTCGGTGTACTCGACGCCGTAGACGAGCCCGTCGTAGGCGTCGAGGTAGGCCCCGCACTCGTCGTACTGCGCGCACTCCTCGACGAGCGCGAAGTCGAAGCCGGTCTCGCGGAACCGGGCGGTGTGCTCGGCGGCGTTCTTCTGCCCGACCGCCAGCCCGCGGTCGTGCGCCCGCTGCACCAGCAGGCCCGCCAGCGCCGCGTTGTCGTCGAGGTCGAGCATCCCGCGGGAGCGGGTGAACGAGTCGAGGTTGTCGAGGTCGACGGCGTCGAACCCCTTGTCCGCGCACGTCGCGAAGGTGCGGTCGACCAGGTCGGCGATCCGACCGCGCTGCTCCTGCGTGCCGGTGTCGTACAGCACCTCGTCGGGCCAGTCCGGGTCGACCACCCGCTCGTCGCCGTCGTGCAGCAGCAGGGGGTCGAGGGCGTCCAGGTCGGCGCCGGGCTGGGTCTGGAACGCGTTGACGTAGCAGACCGAGTACAGCCCGTCGGCGGGCTCGTCGGTGCTGTCGCGGGCGACCAGGTCGGTGCCGGCGGGCGGGTCGTAGCCGCCGGCGAGCTGGTAGCTCAGCACGCCACGCGCAGGGGGCGCCTGCACGCCGGCGCCGGAGCCCCCGGAGCACGCGGCCAGCAGCGCGAGGGCGGCCGCGGCCGCGACCACCCCTCCGGTTCGCACGAGGTGACGGTAGACCGCGAGGATGGACCCATGACCACCACCGTCACCGCCTGGGCCGCCCCGTCCGCCGGCGCCCCGCTGGAGCGCACGACCATCGAGCGGCGCGACGTCGGCCCGCGCGACGTCGCCCTCGACATCGCCTACGCCGGCATCTGCCACTCCGACATCCACACCGTCCGTGACGAGTGGGGCGCGGCGAACTACCCGCTCGTCCCCGGCCACGAGATCACCGGGACGGTGACCGAGGTCGGCTCCGAGGTCTCCCGCTTCTCGGTCGGCGACCGGGTCGGCGTCGGCGTGCTCGTCGACTCGTGCCGGCAGTGCGACGCCTGCCGCGACGGCGAGGAGAACTACTGCCGCGAGGGCATGACGGGCACCTACAACGAGGTGCTGCCGAGCGGCGAGGTCACCCAGGGCGGCTACAGCACGGGCATCGTCACCGACGAGCACTTCGTGCACCGCATCCCGGACGCGCTCGGGCTCGACGTCGCCGCGCCGCTGCTGTGCGCGGGCATCACCACGTACTCGCCGCTGAAGCACTGGGAGGCGGGTCCCGGCACGCAGGTCGCCGTCATCGGCCTCGGCGGACTCGGCCACCTCGGCGTGAAGTTCGCCGCCGCGATGGGCGCCGAGGTCACCGTGCTCAGCCAGTCGCTGTCGAAGAAGGAGGCCGGCCTCGCGATGGGCGCGTCGGACTACTTCGCGACGAGCGACGACGAGACGTTCGAGCGCAACGCGCGCCGCTTCGACCTGGTGATCAACACCGTGTCGGCGAACCTCGACCTCGACCGCTACCTGCGGATGATGGCGCGCAACGGCACCTTCGTCGAGGTCGGCCTGCCGGAGAACCCGCTGTCGATCGAGGCCGGCAGCCTCACCTACCCGCGGGTGTCGGTGAGCGGCTCGATGATCGGCGGCATCCCCGAGACCCAGGAGATGCTCGACTTCGCCGCCGAGCACGGCATCGCCTCCGACGTCGAGACGATCGGCGCCGAGCAGATCAACGAGGCCTACGAGCGCGTGGTCCGCAGCGACGTCCGCTTCCGCTTCGTCATCGACGTCGCGACCATGCGCTGAGGTTCACCCCTGGGCCCGGATGCAGGCCCGGTACCAGGCGGCGGAGCGCTTCGGCGTCCGCAGCTGGGTGCCGAAGTCGACGTGCACGAGCCCGAACCGCTGGGTGAAGCCCTCCGCCCACTCCCAGTTGTCGAGCAGCGACCAGGTCCAGTAGCCGCGGACGTCGACGCCCTCGGCCACCGCCGCCGCCACGGCGCGCAGGTGGCCGTCCAGGAACTCGACCCGGGCCCGGTCGTCGACGACCCCGTCGGCGCCCGGGCCCGTGCCGTCGCTGCACCCGTTCTCGGTCACGTGGACGGGCGGCAGCCCCGGGTACCGGTCGCGCAGCCCGACGAGCACCTCGCGCAGCCCGTCCGGCACGACCGGCCAGCCGAAGTCGGTCAGCGGGTAGCCCTCGACGTCGAGGACCGAGAACGGCAGCGCCGCGGACGCGTCGGAGTCGAGGCCCGCACCGGCGCCGAACCGCGACTCCTGGCCGCCGACGCCGACGCGTGTGGGGTTGTAGTAGTTGACGCCGTAGAAGTCGAGCGGGGCGCCGACCAGCGCGAGGTCGCCGTCCCGCACCGGCAGCGCCTCGTCCCAGCCGGCCGGGTAGGCACCGGTGAGCAGCGCGTCGGACACCAGCCGGTTGTGCAGCACGTCGTAGAGCTCGGCCGCGGCACGGTCGTCGTCGGTGTCCGCGGCCACCCAGACCGGCGTGTGGTTGTTCGCCGTCCCGACCGACGTGGCGCCTGCCGCCCGCAGCACCTCGACCGCCCGGCCGTGCCCGAGCAGCAGGTGGTGCAGCGCGGGCAGCGCGTCGAGCAGCAGGGTCTCGCCCGGAGCGTGCACCCCGAGCGCGTAGCCCTGGATGGTCTGGATCACGGGCTCGTTCACCGGGCACCAGTGCGCGACCCGGTCGGCCAGCCGCCCGGCCACGGCCTCGGCGTAGCGGGCGAAGGCGTCGGTGGTGGAGCGCTCGAGCCACCCACCCGCCGCCGACAGCGGCTGCGGCAGGTCCCAGTGGTACAGCGTCGCCATCGGCGCGATGCCGCGCTCGAGCAGCAGGTCGACCAACCGGTCGTAGAAGTCGAGCCCGGCGCCGTTCACCGCGCCGGTGCCCTCCGGGACCACCCGCGGCCACGCCACCGAGAACCGGTACCCGCCGACGCCGAGGTCGGCCATCAGCGCCACGTCGTCGTCCACGCGCCGGTAGTGGTCGCAGGCGACCTCGCCGCTCGTCCCGTCGACGACGCGGCCGGGCTGCGCGGCGAACACGTCCCAGGTGCTCGGACGACGCCCGTCCGCGGCGACCGAGCCCTCGACCTGGTAGGCGGCGGTACTCGTCCCGAACACGAAACCGGTTGGCAGCTGGGGGTACTCGTCGGTCACGTCGCTCCTCCCCTGGCGCTGGTACGTTGCGGCCCGTGGGCCGGATGAGTGCGGACGAGCGGCGCGAGCGGCTGCTCGACGCCGCCGTCCGGCTGATGACCCGCGACGGCGTCGCCGCGGCGACGACCCGCGCGGTGGCGGCCGAGGCCGGCATGCGGGTGTCGACGTTCCACTACTGCTTCGCCTCGCGGGACGAGATGATCGCCCTCGTCGTGCAACGGCTCTCGGCGTCCGAGCGGCTGTCGGTCGACGAGGCGCTCGGACCGGGCAAGGACCTGCGCGCGACGATGGCCGACGCCGCCGAGGGGTTCCTGCAGCACCTCGTGGCGCACCCCGGGCACGAGCAGGTGCTGTTCGAGCTGAACCACCTCGCGCTGCGGTCCCCCGGCCTCGAGCACCTGGCCGCCGCCCAGTACGCGATGTACCACGAGGCGGCCGCGTGGGTGCTGCAGCAGGTGGCCGACCTCAGCGGCAGCGCGTGGGCCGTGCCCGTCCCCGACCTGGCGCGTCTCGTCGTGACGGTCACCGACGGCGTGACGACCACCTGGCTCGCCGACCGCGACACCGGCGCCGCGCGCGCGACCCTCACGACGCTGCTCGACCTGCTGCTCACCCACGCGGCTCACGGCACCGACCGCACCCGGTAGACCAGGACGGCCCCGGCCAGCGAGAGCAGCCCGGCCGCGGCGAACAGCGCGGGGTAGCCACCCACCCGGGTCACCAGCAGCGCTGCGAGGAACGCGCCCACCGCCTGCGGCACGACCGACCCGACGTTCATCGTGGCGAGGTCCTTGGCCCGGTCGGACGCGGCAGGCAGCACCGCGGTCACCAGCGCCTGGTCGACGCAGACGAACGCGCCGTAGCCGAGCCCCAGCAGCACCGCCGCGACCAGCGCGACCGACCAGACCGGTGCGACGGCGAGCAGCAGCGCCGCACTGCCCTGCAGCGCCGCCGCGACGGCGACGAACACCCGGCGGCGACCGGTGCGGTCGGAGACCCAGCCACCCACCACGGTCGCCGCGACGGTCGCCACGAGGTACAGCAGGGTGAGCTGCAGCAGCGCACCCTCGGGGTCGGCGACCCGCACGCCGTCGCGCAGGAAGAACAGCAGGTACGTGGTCCCGAGCGCGTTGGCGAGCTGCACGAGCAACCGGCCCGCGAACGCCCAGCCGAAGTCGGGGTGCTCGCGCGGGTCGACCAGCAGGCCGCCGAGCACCGACCGCGGTGCGAGCTGCACCAGCAGCGGCGGCGGCTGCAGCACCGGTTCGGCCTCGCGCGGGCCGAGCACGTACGCGGCCGAGAGCACGAGCAGCAGCCCCGCGACGAGGGCGTAGCGGGCGGGCGCGCCCTCGACGAACCCGACGGCGACGAGCCCGAGCACGATGCCGACCGCCTGCGGCCCGAACATCGCCCCGGACGCCAGGCCGCGCTGCCGCTCGGGGACGTGGTCGGCGACGACGGCGGTCAGCCCGGTGGTCGCCGCGCAGAACCCGAGCGAGGCGACCACCCAGCAGGCGGCGACGCCGGAGACCGTGTCCTGCCGGCCGGTCAGCACCAGGCCGAGGGCCAGCACCAGCAGTCCGCCCGCGACCCAGCTGCGCCGGGGTCCCCAGGGCGAGCGGGTGCGGTCGCACAGCGCTCCCATCACGGGGAGCACCAGCGCCGACAGCAGCCCGACGCCGCCGCTGATGAGGCCGAACGCCTGCTCGCGACCGGCGGGGTCGACCACGGTGAGCTGGTCGGGCAGCAGCAGCTGCACCGGCACCAGCTGCGCGAGCCAGACGCCGAGCCAGACGAGCGCGTACCGGGTCGTCCAGCCGCGGGTCACTGGCGGCGCACCGACCGCCGTGGCCGCCCCGGTGCTCACCCGCTCACCGTGCTCGGCACCCGCCCGAGGACCCGGTCGAGGTGGGTGTTGGCGAGCACGCCCTGCGGGTCGTGCCGCTCGCGGAGCGCGACGACGTCGTCCAGGCGCGGGTGCAGCTCGCGCAGCCGCTCGTGCTCGAGGCCGTGCAGCTTGCCCCAGTGCGGCCGGCCGCCGACCTCGCCCGCGAGCCGTTCCAGCGTCCCGAAGTACGCGGCGCGGTCGGGAGACCCGGGCGCGACGTGGACCGCCACGTACGCGACGTCGCGCCCGTAGGCGGTCGAGAGCGGGACGTCGTCGGCGGCGGCGACGCGCACCTCGACGGGCAGCGCGATCCGCCAGTCGCTGCGGTCGACGGCGTCGGCGAGCGCCCGCAGCAGCGGCACCAGGGCCTCGCGCGGCACCGCGTACTCCATCTCCTCGAACCGCACCGCGCGGCGGGAGGTGAACACCCGGTACGACAGGTCGGTGAACTCGCGCGCGCCGAGCGCGACGGCGGCGAACCGGGTCGACGGGCGGACGAGCGCGGGCACCCGCCGACCGGCGCCGACGAGGGCGGCGAGCGCGACGTTCGACAGCAGCTCGTCGTCCCACCAGTGCCGCAGCGGCGGGAGCGGGTCGAGCCCGGCCTCCAGCGGACGTCGCACGTTGTGCTTGGTCAGCGTCCGCCGGGTGTGGGGGAACCAGTAGAACTCGACGTGATCGGTTGCGGCGCAGTCGTCGTCGAACCGCTCGAGCACCTCGTCGAGCGGGGCGGCACCCTCCCGGGCGTGCAGCGCGAACAGCGGCTCGGTCTGCAGGGTGACCGCGGTGACGACGCCGAGCGCACCCAGCCCGATGCGCGCGAGGTCGTACACCTCGGGGTGCTGCGTCGGCGAGCAGTCGAGCACCTCGCCGTCCGGACGCACGAGCTGCAGCCCGCGCACCTGGGTGGCCAGGCCGCCGAAACGCGCTCCGGTGCCGTGGGTCCCGCTGCCGATGGCCCCGGCGACCGTCTGCTCCTCGATGTCGCCGAGGTTCGTCATCGCCAGCCCGCGGGCGGCCAGACCGCGGTTGAGCGCGTGCAGGCGCATGCCGGCCTGCACGGTCACCAGCCCCGTCGTGGTGTCGACGTCGAGCGGTGCGTCGAGCCGGTCGAGCCGCAGCAGCACGTCGCCGGGCCGGCGTGGTGTCGCGAGGCCGGTGAAGGAGTGCCCGCTGCCCACGGGGCGCACGCCGGTGCCGGAGGCCGCGGCCCGCCGCAGCGTCTCGGAAACCTCGCCGACGTCGCGCGGGGTCACGACCTCGACGTCGTCGACCCGCTCGGTGCGGCTCCAGTTCGTCCATCCCTGCCGAGCGGCCACACCGCCCCCTTCCGTGGTGGCGTCCAGGATGGAGTTGGGCGATCGCCCAAGTCAACGCCGTCTTCCCCTAGGGTGTGTCTCTCGATCCGTGGCCGTCGCGAGCGTCGCCCGGCGGAGTGCATCGCAAGGCCGAGGAGGGAGTGATACCGGTGTTGTATCGCGACCGACGAGAACGCAGCGAGGTGCCCGCCGGGTGTCGCGCAGCAGGCCAGGGATCGGGAGACACGCCCTAGTGTCGGGCGCGTGATCTCCCGCGCGGACCTGGACGCCGCCACCGGACACCTCGACGCGCCTGTGGTGGCGGTCGACCTGGACGCCTTCGACGCGAACGCCGACGCGCTGGTGCGCCGGGCCGCCGGCACCCCGGTGCGGGTGGCGAGCAAGTCGGTGCGGTGCCGGGCGCTGCTCGACCGGGTGCTGGCGCGCCCGGGTTTCGCCGGGGTGCTCGCGTACACCGTGGCCGAGGCGCTGTGGCTCGCGGAGTCGGTGCCCGACGTGGTGGTCGCCTACCCCTCGACCGAGCGGGCGGCGCTGCGGCGGCTGGCGTCCGACCCGGTCGCGGCCTCGCGGGTGACCGTGATGGTCGACGGCCGTGAGCAGCTCGACCTGGTCGATCGGGCGGTCGCCGACGTGCCCGACCGGGCGAGGGTGCGGGTGTGCCTCGACCTGGACGCGTCGCTGCGGCTGCTCGGTGGGCGGGTGCACCTCGGGCCGCGGCGGTCCCCCGTCCACGAGGTCGACGAGGCGGTGGCGCTGGCCAAGGCCGTCGTGGCGCGTCCGGGGTTCGAGCTGGTGGGGCTGATGGCGTACGAGGGGCAGGTGGCCGGGCTGGCCGACCGCCCCGCCGGTGCGCCGCTGCGGGGGCCGGCGGTGCGCGCGGTGAAGGCGCGGTCGGTGACCGAGCTCGCCGGGCGTCGCGCGGCGGTCGTCGCGGCCGTGCGCGAGGTGGCCGACCTGCGGTTCGTCAACGGCGGTGGCACCGGCAGCATCGAGACCACCGTGGCCGAGGACGCCGTCACCGAGGTCGCGGCCGGGTCCGGGCTGTACGCGCCGACGCTGTTCGACCGGTACGACGCGTTCCGCGCGCGTCCGGCGATGTTCCTCGGGCTCGACGTCACCCGCCGTCCGGCGCCGGACGTGGTGACGGTGGCGGGCGGCGGCTGGATCGCGTCCGGGCCGGCTGGGCGCGACCGGCTGCCGACGCCCGTGCTGCCGCCGGGCCTCCGGCTGATCGGCACCGAGGGCGCGGGCGAGGTGCAGACGCCCGTCCGCGGTCGGCCGGCCGCGTCGCTGCGGGTCGGCGACCGGGTCTGGTTCCGGCACGCCAAGGCCGGTGAGGCCTGCGAGCGCGTCGACGAGCTGCACCTGGTGCAGGATCGCCGGTACGTCGGCGCGGTCCCGACGTACCGCGGCGAGGGGAGGACGTTCCTGTGACCCGTCCCGAGATCGGCCTGACCTTCGACTGCGCCGAACCCGCTGTGCTCGCGGCGTTCTGGTGCGTCGCGCTGGGGTACGAACCCGCGCCGCCACCCACCGGGTGGACGACCTGGGAGGACTGGCTGCGCGACATGGGCGTCCCCGAGGACGAGTGGGACAGCGGCGAGTCGATCCAGGACCCCACCGGCAGCGGTCCGGGCATCAGCTTCCTGCGCGTCCCCGAGCCGAAGACGGCGAAGAACCGCATCCACCTCGACGTGAAGGTGTCCGGGGGCCGCACGGTCGACCCCGCCGAGCGGACGCGGCTGATCGAGGCGCACGTCGACCGCCTCGTCGCGGCGGGCGGGACGGTCCTGGCGCGCCACGACGGCCCCGACGGCGACCTCGACCACGTCGTGGTCGCCGACCCCGAGGGCGACGAGCTCTGCGTGGTCTGACCCGCGCCGGACCCGCCGTCCGGACCCGCCGTCCGTCACGACCGGTGCGTCAGGTCGACGCGGTCGGACGCGTCGTCACGACCGGTGGCCGCGGCCGACTCGCGCTGCTCGCGCTGCCGGCGGCGGCGCCGCACCTCGGCCTGGGCCACCACGAACGCGACCGCGACCGGGGTCACGTATCTCGCGTGGTCGCGCACCCACGCCAGCCACGGCGGGAGCGTCCAGTCGGGCAGCGACCAGTCGGGCCAGGGGAGCTGCGGCAGGTCGATCTGCGGCCACGGGATGCTCGGCAGGTCGGGCCAGGGGATGCGCGGCAGGTCCCAGTCGGGCCACGGGATCGCAGGCAGCGCGAACCGCCCGAGCAGCCAGACCACCAGCAGGGGCACGAGCACGCCCACCACCGCCACCGCGGTGCGCCGCGCGGTGTGCAGCCGCGGGTGGGCGTCGATCCACTCGTCGCGCCTGGCCGCCCGCGACCCGGGTTCGGGCAGCAGGTCGACACCTCCCACCCCGATCTCGGCGGACGTCGCGGCGTCCAGCTCACCCGTCCCGTCGTACCAGGTGACCCGCCGGGCCGGCCCGAACGCACCGAACCGCAACCGGACCGCTCCGGCGCCCTGGTCGTCGGGGACGAGCCGGACCGTGTCGTCCCAGGTGCTGCGCTCGAGCACGACCTCGCTTCCACGGTGCCAGGTGATCGTGCGGCCGAGGCCCGTCGGGGTCACCTCGACGACGTGCGAGGTCCCGTCGCGCTCCAGCGTCCACCGCTCCACCTCGGCCATGCCGACCACATTACCCGAGTGGCTGCTCTAGGAATAGGATCGTGGGGAGGAGGTGCCCCGATGGCCCGCACGGTCGACCCCGCCAAGCATGCGATGCGGCGGCTGGTGATCATCGACGCCGCCTTCACCTGCTTCGCCGAGCGCGGGTACGACGGCACCACCACGGCGGCGATCTGCCGAGCGGCCGGGATCGGCTCGGGCACCTTCTTCCACTACTTCCCGACCAAGGCCGCCGTGCTGGTCGGCCTGCTCGAGCTCGGCACCCGCGAGACGCGCGAGTGGTTCGAGGCGCAGCAGGGCCGCGACGACGCCCGCACGGTGGTGCTCGACTGGGTGCGCCGGACGGCGGACGACGTCACCGACCCGCGGATGCCGGGGTTCGTCCGGGCGGTCGGGGCGGTGATGACCGAGCCGGACGTCGCCGAGGCGCTGGCGGACGACGAGCGGGCGCAGTCGCAGGGCCTGCGCCCGTTCGTGCTCGCGGCGCAGCGGGCCGGGCAGGTGCGCACCGACCTGTCGGCGACGGCGCTCACCGCGTGGGTGCTGCTCGTGCTCGACGGCTACCTCGGCCGGCTCGCGTCCGACCCGTCGTTCAGCGCGTCCGGCCAGCGAGGCACGCTCGTGCAGACGGTCGAGCGGCTCCTGGCGGACTGAGCGCCGACTCAGCGCTCGACGCGCATCTCACCGAGCTCGGACCAGCCGTCCTGGTCGACCTCCTGGCTGACGATCCTCGGGGTCGCCGCGAGGTACTGCGGCAGCTCGGCCTGCGCGGCCCGGAAGTGGTCGCTCCCGACGTGGGCCGCGCCGGCGTCGCCGTCGCGGAACGCCTCGACCAGCACGTACTCGGTGGGGTCGTCGAGGCCGCGCGACCAGGTGAACCACAGGCACCCCTCCTCGGCGCGGGTGGCCTCGGTGAACGCGCGCGAGATCTCGGGCCAGGCGTCGGCGTGCTCGGGCAGCACGGGGAACGTGGCGGTGATGAAGATCAACGTCGTCTCCTTCGTCGGGATGGGCCTGCTACCGCAGCGTAGGAACGGCCCGGCCGGGCCGCAGGTCGGACCGGTCGCAGGCCGGACGCGTCTCAGCCCGGGACGTCGACCGCCGCCACGACCGCGGACCCGCCGGTCCAGGTGGCGGTCAGCGTGCGCGTCGCCGGCGGGGCCGTGCCCACTACGCGCGCCACCGAGACGCCGGCCGCGCCGGCCACCACGCGGGTGGAGTCGGGGCCGTCCTCGACGACGACGTCGGTGACGTCTGGGACCGGGGTGCCCGGCGCGCCGCTCCCCCGGGCGGTCGCGCTCGGGTCGCGCGGGACGAGGACGCCGTCGGTCTCGACCTCCTCGACGGCCTGCGCGCCGCCGGTGAGCACCGTGCGCACCAGCTCGCGCACCCAGACCGGGTCGGCGCAGCCGTCGGTCACCCAGCGCGTCCCGAGGACGGAGTGCTCGGTGGTGCCGAGCCGGTGCTCGTCGGGCACGTCCGGGGCGGACGCCCGGTAGGTGAGCGGGACGTGCAGGACGACGTCGCCGGCCCGCAGCAGGAAGGCCTCGAGCCCGACCTCGCCGTCGGGGTCGTCGAACCGGTACGCGCCGAGGGGCTCGACCTCGGCGCCGGCCGGGAACCACGGCCGCGACGGCAGCCAGGCGCGCAGCAGGTCCAGCTTGGACGGGTCGAGGGTCGCGCGGTGGATGAGGGCCACGCGCCGCACCCTACGAGGGCGGCGGTCCGTGGCGCGCGACGAGCGCGGCGCCGATGCGCGCGAGCTCGGCACGCACCTCGGGTGGGTCGAGCACCTCGACGTGCAGCGCCCAGCCGGCGAGCTGTTCGGCCAGGCCGGTCACCGAGTGCGCGCCGACGCTCGCGCGGACGTGCGTGCCGTCGTCCTCGACGTCGTCGAGGTAGGTGCCGAAGTGGGTGCGCAGCACGGGCAGCAGCCGCGAGGGCGCCCGCACCCGCGCGCGGACGGCGGACCGGTGCGCCTCGACCGCGGTGACCGTCGCCGTCCACTCCTCGGCGAGGTCGAGGTCGCGCGGCGGCTCGAAGGTCGCGCCGGTGGCGACGACCTCGCCGATCCGGTCGACGCGGAAGGTCCGGCGGCCGTCCGCCGTGCGCGCCAGCAAGCACCAGGTGCCGTCCTTGTCGACCAGGCCGAGCGGGTCGACCTCGCGGGTCGACGGGGCGCCCTGTCGCGAGCGGTACGCGAGCCGGACGGTGCGGCGGTGGACGACGGCCGCGCGCAGCGCGGCGAGCGGGCCGGGCGCGTCGTCCGGTCGGGCGCCCCAGCGACCCGGGTCGACCAGCACGGCGTCGGCGGACGCCTCGGCGACCTCGCGGAACGTGGCGGGCAGGGCGCGCACGACCTTGCGGACGGCGGACACGGCCTGCGGGTCGGCTCCGGTCGCGCGTCCGACGAGCGCCAGCAGCGCCTCGGCCTCGCCGGCGGTCAGCCCGGTGAGGTCGGTGCGGGCGCCGCCGACGAGCTGCCACCCGCCGCCGCGCCCCGGCTGGGGGTAGACCGGCACGCCGGCCGACGACAGCGCCTCCAGGTCGCGGCGCGCCGTGGCCACCGAGACCTCGAGCTCGGCGGCCACCTCGGCCGCCGTCACGCGTCCGCGGGCCTGCAGCAGCAGGACGGTCGAGACGAGACGGTCGGCGCGCACGTCCCGAGACTGGCAGACAAAGTGCTCAGGACGTGAGCGCTTTGCCTGGTTGCGTGGGTGTCGAGCGCGGACCCCGCCGGGGCCGCACCGACGAGAGGACACCTCCGATGCTGCGTGGACCCGCCACCGTGAACCTGTACGTCGACGACGTCGCCGCCGCCGCCCGTTGGTACGCCGACCTGCTCGGGATCGAGCCGTACTACCGCCGCGACGGCGACGACGGCGTCCCCGCCTACCTCGAGTTCCGGTTCGGCGACCGCGAGACCGAGCTCGGCCTGATCGACCGCCGCTGGTCGCCCTTCCCGGCGGACGCGACGCCCGGCGGCGTCGTCCTGCACTGGGCGGTCGACGACCTGGACGCGGCGATCGCCGCGCTCACGGCTGCGGGCGCGACGCCGCTGCTGCCGCGCACCGAGCACGGCCCCGGCTTCGTCACGGCCTCGTTCGTCGACCCGTTCGGCAACGTCCTCGGCGTGATGCACAACGTGCACTACCTGGAGCACGCCGTCGCTTGACCTGAAGTCGGCTCGAGCTCCTAGCGTGCGGACGACGGGGTGCCGGGGCGGCGCCGATGAGTTCGTCGGCGCCGCCCGGTCCACCTCCTGTCCGACCCGCACGCCCCCGAGGAGCATCGATGAGCGCCACCGGCACCGCCCCGCGAGCCCGGCTCGACCTGCGGCACGGCAGCCAGCGCGTGTTCGCGCACGTCGTGGCCAGCGCGCTCGTCGTGTCGGTCGTGAACTTCACCGTCTGGTTCGCCGTGACGTTCTGGGTGTACCTCGAGACCCGGTCGGTGTTCGCCACCGGCCTGATCGCCGGTGTCTTCCTGGTCGCGACGGCCTCGACCGGCATCTGGTTCGGCAGCGTCGTCGACCACCACCGCAAGCAGTGGGTGCTGCAGCTGTCGGCGGTGGTGTCGGGGGCCTTCTACGCGGTCGCGCTGGCGATCTACCTGGTGGCGCCGCCGGCGACGTTCCGCGACCCCGCCAGCCCGGTGCTGTGGACGTTCGTCGTGGTGCTCATGCTCGGAGTCATCGCCGGCAACCTGCGCTCGATCGCGCTGCCCACGATGGTGACGCTGCTCGTCCCGGAGGCGTTGCGCGACAGGGCGAACGGGCTCGTGGGGACGGCCTCCGGAGTGTCCTTCCTGGTGACGTCGGTGGTGAGCGGCCTGCTGGTCGCGTACGACGGGATGCGGTCGGCGCTGCTGCTCGCGCTCGTCGTGCTGGCGGTGTCGTTCGTGCACGTGTCGCGGCTGGACGTCCCGGAGACGGTTGCCGCGCAGGCGAAGGGTGAGGACGGCCACGGCGTCGACCTGCGCGGGACGCTGCGCATCGTGCGCGGCGTCCCCGGGCTGATGGCGCTGATCGTGTTCTCCTGCTTCAACAACTTCCTGGGCGGGACGTTCATGGCGCTGATGGACGCCTACGGCCTGTCGCTGGTGTCGGTGCAGGCGTGGGGGCTGCTGTGGGGCGTGCTGTCGGCCGGCGTGATCGTCGGCGGGCTGCTGGTGGCGCGCACCGGCGTCGGGTCGAACCCCGTGCGGACGCTGCTGCTGGTGAACCTGCTGCTCTGGACGGTGAGCGTGGTCTTCCCGCTGCGCTCGTCGATCGTGCTACTGGCGGTCTGCATGCTGGTGTTCATGTTCGTGATGCCGTACGCCGAGGCCGCCGAGCAGACCGTGCTGCAGCGGGTCGTCCCGTTCGAGCGGCAGGGCAGGGTGTTCGGGTTCGCCCAGAGCGTCGAGCAGGCCGCGTCGCCGCTGACGGCGTTCCTGATCGCGCCGGTCACCCAGTTCGCCGTCATCCCGTTCATGACCGACGGCGCGGGGGCGCGGCTCATCGGCGGCTGGTTCGGGACCGGCGCCGACCGCGGCATCGCACTGGTCTTCGTCCTGGCCGGCCTGGTCGGTCTGGCCGTGACCGTGGCCGCGCTGTGCAGCCGGCCGTACCGGCGGCTGTCGGACGCCTACTCCGGCGGCACCCAGGCCACCCGCGACGCGGGCGGGTCCGACGAGGACCGGGTGGTCTGCGCAACTGCATGATCCGCTGCAGCAGAACGACTGTCAGTGGTGCCACCTACAGTTGAGGCATGTCGGTGGGGGCTGCGGGTGGGCAGGTCGAGAGTGCGGTGCACGTCGGGCTGACCCTCGTCCGCCACGGTCTCGACGACCTGCTCGGTGCACCGTTGTGGTCGCTGTCGGATGCCGAGGTGCGCGAGCGGATCGTGGCGATCACGGTGCAGGAGGCGCGGCTGTCGGCGGCCAAGGCGGCGCTGCTGCGGGAGTCAGTGACCAGGGAGGCACCGGACGCCCGCGGCCGTCGTGGTGCCGTCACGAAGGCGGTACTGACCGACCGGTGCCGGGTCTCGGGTGGACGGGCGAAGGCCGACCTGGAGAACGCGGCGGTGACGTGTCCGGAGACCGGTGACCTGCGCGGGCTCGGCGCCGCGTGGACGGCCGGGCAGGTGACCCGTGAGCACGTCACCGTGGCGCGGGCGTGCCTGCAGCGGCTGCCGCGTCAGCTGGTGCGGGAGCGGCGGGACGAGCTCGACGCCGAGCTGACCACGCGGGCGACCGAGTGGGACCCCAAGTCCGCCGAGAAGCTGGCGCAGCACCTTCTCGACACGTTGCTGCCCGACGGTGCCGACCGGTACGACGAGTTCGCCCACGAACGCCGCCACGTCGCCGTCACCACGGACACCACCGGGATGGTGCTGGTCTGCGGCCAGCTCGACCCCGCCGCCGGGCTGGCGTTCACCGCGACCCTGGACGCGATCGCCGAGCAGGACCGCCACGACCTGCGCACCGGCGGCGACCCCGACGTGCGCACCCGCGGGCAGCGCCGCGCCGACGCCCTGGTCACCATGGCAGAGCTCGCCGCCACGGCCGTGCCCGGAGCCGACCAGATCAGAGCCGCGGTGCCGCGGGTCGTGGTGCACGTCGACGCCGACCAGCAGAGCGCCACCACCACGACCGGGCAAGAGGTCTCGCCCGGCACGCTGGCGCGGCTGGTCTGCGACGCCATCCTGGAGAAGGTGATGCTGTCGTGCGGGCGGGTGGTGTCGATGAGCACGCTCGGCCGGCTCGCCACCCCGGGCCAGCGCGCTGCGCTGGCCGCTCGGGACGGCGGGTGCGTGTGGCCAGGCTGCACCGCACCCCCAGCGCTGTGCGAGGCCCACCACGTCATCTGGTGGTCACGCGGCGGCCCCACCACGATCGACAACCTGGCGCTGCTCTGCACCCGGCACCACACCCAGATCCACGCCCAACCCGAGCACGGCTGGCAGCTGCTGGTCCGCGACGGCCGACCCGTGCTCCGACCACCACGCCATTACGGCCACCCACCAGGGGCGCTGCTGCGCAACACCTTCCACGACGACGTCCGCGCCGCCCGCGCCACCGGACGACGCTGGCGCGCGCCCGACCCCGACCCGCCGTGATCGGTCAGGCGCGGAGCTCGAGCACCGGTCCGCCGGTGACCCGGCTGGTCGAGGGGACGAGGCCGAGGGAGTAGCCGGCGACGGTGAGGCGACCGCCGGCCGAGGGGAGGGTGCCGGCGGCGAGGGAGTCGGCGACGGCCCGACGCAGGTCCTCGAACAGCTGCGCCGGGGCGACCCCGTTCGCGCCGAGCTGCACCTCGGTGCCGCCGAGCGCGGCCAGGCCCTGGGTGAACCCGATCGACGGGCCACCCTGGCCCGCCTCCCACATCGCGTGCACGCGCGCGAAGACGAGCTCGGGACGGGTGTGCACGTCGCCCTGGAACATCACGTCGGTCGTGAGCAGCCGCTGCTGCGGCAGCCAGACGGCCTTGGCGTCGTCGCGGTCGAGCAGCCGGGCGACGACGTTCGCGAAGACCGTGAGCGAGGACCGCCAGTCGGCGCCGACGGGGACGGTCACGCTCACGTGCGCCCGGTGGGCGGCGACGGCCGGCTCCAGCGTCTGCCGCAGCGGGCTGACGCCGAGGTCGGGGCCGAGCGCGTCGGCCGGGACGGGCGAGGTGTGCACCCCGAGGTCCACGTCGACGCCGTTCACCGGCAGCACCAGCTGCGGCACCGGCGGGACGTTCGCCATCCGCCCGGCCGTCGCGGGGTCGAGTGGGGCGAGCACCTCCCCCGTCGACGACGGGACGCTCCCGAGCAGGATGCGCGCCACCACCGTCGGCCCGCTCGGCCGCTGCTGCGGCGGCTGGGGTGCGGGCTGCGGCTGGGGCTGGGCGACCGGCTGCGGTGCCGGCTGGGCGGCCGGCTGCGGTGCCGG
>NZ_BAAHAF010000164.1:0-29126 GCF_054777815.1 Angustibacter speluncae
TGGATGAGCCCGAAGTACCTCGCGGGCGAGTCGTACGGCACCACCCGGGCCGCCTCGCTCGCCGCGTCGACGTCGCCGCGACGGGCGGCGTCGGCGGCGGTGTCGGCCGCCTCGCCGGCGTCGTCGGCCAGCTTGCGGGCACCGGCGAGCTCACCGGCCAGGTCGGCCAGCTTGCCGAACTTGCCGCCCTTGGCGGCCAGCTTGCCGAGGTTGACCCCGGGGATGAAGAACGACCCGACGTTCCAGATCAGCCGGCCGATCGCGCCGCCGTAGTCGCGGCTCTCCCACATCGCGGCGGTCTCGTCGTCCCAGATCAGCTTCCACAGCTCGGTCGGGTTCTCGATCAGGTACGCGATCGCGTCGAGCAGCTTGCCGGGGTCCTGGATCAGCTCCCAGATGCCGACCAGGTCGTCCCAGGCGCCCTTGACGATGTTGAAGGCGCCGCTGCCGACCTGCTTGACGACCTCCCAGGCGCACCCGAGCAGGCCCTCGCACGCCTCCTCGTCGGCGTCGCGGCCGTCCCCGTCGTCGCCGCCGTCCTCGCCGTCCTGGCCGTCGGTGCCGTCGGTGCCGTCGGCCGTGCCGCCGCCGCCGTCGCACCCGGGACCGGAGCCGAAGGAGCAGACCAGCTCGTCGACCTTCTCGGACACCGCCGGCTGCTGCGCCTGCACGCTGGCGCCCGCGACGGCGACCACGAGCACCGCGGCGGCGAGGACGCCCACGTACTCGAGCGTGCCCTGGCCTCGGTCGGCGGCCACGGCCCCGGCCCCGAGCCGCGCCAGCGGGCTCCGGCGGCGCTGCGGGGCCGTCGGCTGCGCCGAGGCGACCCGGTCGACGTAGTCGAGCGTGCTGGGCCGGCGCAGCAGCACGAGCAGCGCGACCGGCAGCGCCAGCTGGGTCAGCCCGCGGGGGTCGCCGGCGCCCATCGAGGCGACGGCGCCGACCGTCCAGAGCACGGCGGCGGCGGTGGCCCACCGGTGCAGCCGCCGGGTGGGGCGCGACAGCCTGCGGGCGACCACGAACGCGATCGCGGCCGGCACCAGCGCCCAGGTGGCCTGCCCCAGGACGACCGCGAACGGCTCGGTGGTCGACGCGGCGTACCCGCCCACCGTCAGCAGCGCCAGCCCCGCGCCGAGCAGCAGCAGCACCCGCAGCGCGCGGACGGCGGTCGGCGCGGGCGGGACGTAGTCGCGGTCGTACACGTGCACGGTGGGCACCCCCTCGGCGCTCAGCATGGTGCCCGCACGCCGGGCCCGGGCGGGCCCGCGGGCCCAGTGCGTCGGGTGGGGTCAGCCGGTGCGCTGGTAGACCGACAGGTACCCGTCGGCCTCCTGCCGCAGCGTGCTGTCGTCGCAGGTGTAGGAGACCGGGCCCGTGCCCGGCTTCAGCTCCTCCTGCTTGTCGCCGACGCTGACGGTGCCCTCGGCGCTGACGAGCTCGAACGTCATCGTCGCGCCGTCGGTGCGGGTGCGGTACACGACCTCGCCGTCGAACACGACCGGCTGCTCCTGGCCCATCGCGGTCGCCGTGGCCTCCGCCTGGTCGTAGGTGACCGTCTGGGTGCCGTCGGCGGTGAAGGTCATCGTGCGCTCGACACCGCTCAGCTCGGCCTCGCCCTGGTCGGTCGTCCAGTCCTCGACGTGCTCGGTGCTCGTCCAGGTGCCGACCAGGCAGGGGTCGAGCGACCCGCTGCCGCCACCGGCGGGTGGCGCCGCGTCGTCGGGCGCGGTCCCTCCGGAGCCGCCCGAGCCGCCCGAGCCGCCCGAGCCGCCGGACGACCCGGCACGGGCCGAGGTGCCGGCCCCGTCGTCGAGCACGAAGCCGGTCACGACGCCGACGACGAACGACAGGCCGAAGCCGAGCATCACCGCGACGGTGAGGACGACCGCCAGCCAGGTGCGGGGTCGCCCCTGCGCCGGTGGCGGTCCGGCCGGGCGCTGCGCGACCGGCTGCGGCTCGTCGTCCCAGCTCATCGGAGCCCCGTCAGCCGCCGACCGGCAGGCCGGACACGGTCAGCCACCCGTCGTTCGCGACCAGGTCGACGGTCGTGGTCTCGGGCGGCAGCGGCGGGTAGGTGGCCGTGACCAGCACCTCCTCGGTCTCGCCGAGGCGGATCACCAGGTCGGGGCACGCGCACTGCACGCCCGCGATCTGCTGCACCTGGTCGAACGACAGCGGCAGGTACCGGCTCTTCGAGGCCGTCGGGTCGACCAGGTAGAGGGTGCGCGCCTCGCCGCGGTTGCGGACGCTGTCGTACCAGGGGTCGCGTCCGTTGAGCACCACGCCGTCGGTGCCGGTGAGCCGCATCTGCACGGTCGTCGACGCGGCGTTGCGGGTGACCGCGAGGACGTCGACGGTCAGCTCCCCGCCGGCGGCCGGGACCTCGGCGGTGGCCGACCCGATGGGCTCGGCGTCGACCTGCGCCTGCGAGGCGGCGAAGAGCTCGGCCGACAGGTCCTCGGTCGTGAGGCCCTCGTCGGGCGCCTCGGTCGAGCCGGTGGGGTCGGGCGCGCTGGTGTCGGTGGGGTCGGGGTCGTCGCCCCCGGTGACGCTGCACCCCACAGCCAGCGACAGCGCGGCCAGCACGACCACGCCCATCAGCAGCCAGATCTTCCGCACGGCTCAGTCCCCCGCGGTGGTGTAGACGATGCTGACCCGGCGGTTGGCCTGCTGGCCCTCGGGCGTGCCGTTGTTCGCGACCGGCTCGGCCTCGCCGCGGCCCTCGACGGCGAACGTCAGCGACTGGCCGGACAGGGCCGGCTGCAGCACGGCCGCCACCGACTGGGCGCGCCGGTTCGACAGGTCGAGGTTGTAGGCGTCGCTGCCCTGGCTGTCGGTGTGGCCGAGGATCTGCACCTGCCCGGTGGCGCCGTCGGCCTGCAGCTGCTGCGCGATCTGGGTGAGCGTGGCCTGCGCCTGCGGCGACAGGTCGGCCCGGTCGAAGGCGAACAGCACGTCGGCCTGCAGGTCGATCGTGACCGTCTTCTCCTCGGTGGTCACCGTCTTGGCGCCGTCGAGCGCCTCGACCGTGCTGATCAGCGGGTAGCTCCACGCCTCGCCGTCGATCTGGCCGACCAGGCCCTCGTCGACCTCGGGCCAGCCGGTGCCGAGCGGGATCACCTCGTCGCGGCCGGCGTCGACGGTGGGCTCGAGCGCGCCGTCCTCGACCGGGACGTCGGCGATGGTCTGGCCGTCGAGCAGCTCGACGTTGACCTGCTGGGTCTCGGCGGGCAGCTCGGGCAGGACGGCGTACAGCGCGCCCATCGTCCCCTTCTGCTCGCCGGTGGGGAACGCGCCGGCGGTGCTGCCGAAGTGGTAGTCCTCGGTCGGGTGCTCGACGGTGCGGTAGACCATCCCACCCTCGACGTCGGTGATGCGCACGCTGCCGAACGCGACCGTGCTGCCGCGCGTGGGGTCCCGGATGTCCGAGAGGGTGAGCGCGGCGAAGTCCTCGGTGTCGCTCTCCTGGCCGGCGGAGAAGTAGACGACGGTGGCGCCGTCGATGCGACGCACGCCGTGCAGCGCCATCGTCACGCGCGGGTTGTCGCGGTCCTGCCCGGACCGGACGCTGATCACCCCGTAGGTGCTGACCTCGACGTCGTCGGCGCTGGTCTGCGGCTCGACCAGGTCGGGGGTGGCCGTGCCGCCCGTGCCGCCACCCTCGGACGAACCGCCGGAGGACGACTCCGACGAGCCGCCCGACGAGGGCGAGGTGGTGGTGGCGCCGGAGGTCGGTGCCCCCAGGCCGAGGACCACGGCCGCCGCCACGAGCACCGTGGCGCCGCGAGCCGTTCTCGTACGCATGCGAACCCCCCTGGTCGGGACATACCGGCCGAGCCGGACCGACTCTAGGGGAATCGCGAGCGGGCGATCCAGCCGGTCCTGCCCCCTACGACGTCACTTGACCAGCCGCGGTTCCAGGTCGTCGTAGAGCTGAGGCATCTGCTTGCCCACCCACGAGACGGTGGGGTAGACCCCGTTGCCGTTCGTGATCAGGTACGTGGCCTCCCACGCCCCGCACACCAGGGTGTCGGTGAAGGTCGGCGGCCCGTACGGCACGGGGGAGGGTGGCACCCCGTTGCGCCACCGGCACCCCGTCATGTCGATGTCCATCTCGGCGGCCGCGGCCGAGGTCGCGCGCCGGACCGGCTCGTTCTCGTTCGTGGTGTGGTTCGCCCGCACCGAGACCTCGACGACGCCGGACGAGCGGTTGAAGGAGTAGCTCTCGACCGTGCTGCCGTTCGAGGCGGCGTAGGTCGTCGCCGCCGCGCGGCCGTCGTTCGGCAGGGGGGTCGGGGGGTAGGGGAACTGCAGCACCACCGGCAGCACCGGCCCGTTCAGCCACGCGGTGCGCATCTCCTCGGCGCCGGCGAGCGCGGCGGCGTCGGCGGCGGTGCGGGCCCGGGCGCGGTCGTTGCTGGCGGCGCCGAGCGGGAACACGACGTAGGTGACCAGCGCCAGCAGCAGGAAGGCGACCAGCAGCACGAGCGCGCCGACGACCTGGCCGTCGTCGCCCCGTGGGCGGCGGCGCAGCAGCATGGTGCTCATCGGTTCGGTTCCCCCTCGGCGTCGTGGCCACGGCGTCGTGGCCGCATCCTACGTGCGGGTCGTGCGGTGGTGGTGCCCTGCGTCCGGCAGGTGGCACCCCGGACGGCGGAAGGGCCGGGCGGACCGTGAGGTCCACCCGGCCCTTCCGTCTGCGAGCCCGAGGTCAGCCGGCGCCGTTCAGGAACTTGCCGATCAGCTCGTTCACCTTGCTGGTCACGTTGCCGGTCTGGCCGTTGACGGCACCCCAGACGGCGGCGAAGACCAGCATGATGACGACGAGGATGCCGACGTACTCGAGGGTGCCCTGGCCGGCGTCGCGGCGGGAGGCCATGTCCTCGAGACGGTGCTGGACGGTGACGTAGGCCTTGGTCAGCTTCGTGGTCATGATGGTGCTCCTTCCCCGGTGCCCCGGGCTCTGGTTCCCCCCTGAGGGGCCTGGTCGGTGCGTACCCGCTGGGTACGAGGAAGAACCTACGGGCGGTGGGGGCGGCTCCAGCGGGCCCACAGGCCCAAGTTCGGGCCCATCCGCGGGCCCCTCAGAGCGGCCGGAGCCGGTCGGGGGTGGTGCCGCCCAGCCAGAGCGAGACCGCCTCGGCCCGCGAGCGCACGCCGAGCCGGGCGAAGATGTGGTTGATGTGGTTCTTCACCGTCTTCTCGGCGAGGAACAGCTCGCGCGCGATGTCGGCGTTGGTGCTGCCGAGCGCGATCAGGTCCATGATCTCGACCTGCCGGGCGCTGAGGTCGTGGTCGGGGCGCGTGGGCGCCTGGCTGGGGCGCCCGGCCCGCAGCGCCGCCATCGCGGGGGCACCGAAGACGGCGTTGCCGGAGGCCGCCGCCAGCACGCACGAGACCAGCTCGTCCTCGCCGAAGGTGCCGTGCACGAGGTAGCCGAGGGCGCCGGCGTCGACCGCCGCGTGGATCACCTCGGGGGTGTCGCTGAACGTGGTCATCAGCACGTGCGTGAGCGAGGCGATCTCCTGGGCGGCGCTGACGCCGTCGCGGCGCGGCATCTGCACGTCGAGCAGGGTCACGTCGGGGCGCAGGGCGCGCACCATCGACACCGCCTGGTCGCCGTTCGTGGCCTCGCCGACGACCTGCAGCCGGTCGTCGAGGGTCAGCAGGGCGAGCAGGCCCGACCGCACGACCGGGTTGTCGTCGACGACCAGCACGGTGACGACCGGTCGGGCCGGCTCCTGCGGGGACTCGCTCATGCCAGGTGCTCCTGGGGGACGGGGACGTCGGCGGGTGCGGCGGGTGCGGGCGCGGGGGAGACGGGCGGGAGGACGAGGGCGCCGACCACGGGCACCTCGAGGCGCACCTGGGTGCCGAAGCCGGGGGCCGAGCGGATGACGGCGCGCCCCTGCACGCCCTCCATCCGCTCGCGGATGCCGGTCAGGCCGTAGTGGCCGTCCGAGACGGCCTCCTCCTCGCGCGCGGTCGTGAAGCCGGGGCCGTCGTCGACGACGGTGGCCACGACGACGTCGCCGACGTGCTCGAGCGACACCGTCACCGTGGCGTCCGGGGCGTGCCGCACGACGTTCTCGAGCGCCTCGGACACCGCCGACAGCAGCTCGTGCCGGTGGCCGGGCGGCAGCGCGGGCACGTCGTCGACCAGGCGCTGCGCGGCGATGCCGCTGGCCGCCTCCCAGCGGTAGACCAGCTCGTCGACGACGTCGCCGAGCGGGCGGCTGGGGTCGTCCATGCGCAGCGAGGTGAGCAGGTTGCGCGCGGCCGTGACGGCCTGCTTGGCGCTCTCGGCGACCGAGACCGCCTGCCGGGCCGCCACCTGCGGGTCGCGCTCGAGCCAGCGCGGCAGCGCGGACGCGGTGAGCGCGACGCCCTGCACCGACTTCGCGACGGTGTCGTGCAGCTCGCGGGCGAGCCGCAGCCGCTCCTCGGCGGCCGCGGCGGCCTGCAGCGCCAGCGTCGACTCCTGCTGGACGACCAGCTGGTGCTCGGACAGCCGCCGGATCGCGGCGCCGAGCGCGGCGAACGAGACCATCACGACGGGGTCGCGCAGGACGGCCACGACGTCCTCGCCGGCGTTCAGGCCCGCCAGCACGGTGGTGGCGACGAGCAGCGCCGTCAGCGGGACCGCGGTGCGCAGGGCGTAGAGCACGCCGATCAGCAGCGCCGAGCTGTGCGCCACGAGCAGCAGCGGGCTGTCGACGCCCATGACGAACGGGATCATCGCGACCGGCACCAGGTCGACCAGGGCGTACAGCGGGTGCCGCACGATCAGGTCGCGGGCGCGGGCGTGCTGCAGGCCGAGGTGGCTGGTGAGCACCAGCAGCACGAACAGGCCGATCTCGGTCGCGCGCGCCGCGCGGTCGCCGCCGCCCAGCACCAGCCCGAGCAGGCCGTAGGCGAGCAGCAGCAGGCGGACCAGGAAGGCCACCCGGACGAGCTGTCCGCGCAGGTCGTGCAGGCGCCGGTCGCGGGGGCTCACGGCGTCGCGATCTCCCCGAACTGGCTGAAGTCGATCTCGGCGCCGAGGACGAAGCCGACCATGAGGATGGCCAGCGCGCCCGGCAGCAGCACGATCGAGGTCACCAGCGTCACCCGCGGCACCACCCGGGCGGCGCGCTGGCGCTGGCGCTGCTCGCTGTCGCGGCGCATGTCGAGCGCGATCCGGTTCAGCGTCACCGCGAGCGGGGCGCCGAGCTCCTCGGCCTGCAGGTAGGCGGTGACGAACGTCGAGAGCTGCTCGGAGTCGTTGCGGGTGCGCAGCCGCTTGAAGGCGTCGCGGACGCTGGCGCCGTTGCGGATCTGGTGCAGCGTGAGCGTGACCTCCTCGCTCAGCGGCCCGCCGAAGCGCTGGGCGACGGTGTCGAGGGCGGCGCGGAAGCCGACCCCGGCGGTGACGGTGACGGCGAGCACGTCGAGGAAGTCGGGCAGGTCGCGCCCGATGCGCTCCTGGCGCAGACGTCGCGCCCGCGCCACGCCGGCGAGCGGGACGACGACGATCGCGACCGGCGCCAGCAGGGCGAACAGGAACTGGCCCTGCACGATCAGCACCAGCGCCAGCGGCGCGGTGATGAGGGTCCAGACCGCCATCCGCTGGGCGATGGTGTCGACGCTCATGCCGTCGGGACGCCCGGCGAGCTCGATCATCCGCTTGAGCCGGTTCTGCAGGTTCGGGCCCATCGCCCGCACCAGCAGCGGTCCGATCGGACGCGCCAGCCGGGACAGCGGCCCGGCCGCCCGGGCCTGGCTGCGCTGGGCGTCCTTGAGCAGGACGAGGTCGTCGACCTCGAGGCCGTCGACGGGGTCGCCGCGCAGGCCGCGGTAGCCGACGACGAACAGCACCATGCAGCCGACGACGACCAGCGCCGGCACCGCGACGAGCAGCGCGGTCACGGCTCGATCCTGGTCATCCGGCGGATGGTGATGAAGCCGATCAGGTCGAGGGTGCCGGCGAACACGAGCGCCGCGATCCCGATGGGGTTCTGGGTCATCAGCTCCACCGTGCGGGGGTTGATGGCGTTCAGCAGCAGCAGCATCGCGAACGTGACGCCGATCATCGTGTAGCCGGTGCTCAGCGCCTGGGCCAGCGTCGACCGGATCTCGCGCCGGGTCTGGCGGCGCGACTCGAGCGTGTCGGCGATGGTGCGCAGCGAGGTCACGAGCGAGCCGCCGGACCGGGCGCTGACCAGCAGCGTGGTCATCAGCACGCCGACCTCGCGCGAGGGCAGCCGCTCGCGCAGCTCCTCGAGCGCCGACTCGATGTCGTTGCCGAACGACAGGCTGACCGAGACCTGCTGCAGCTCGCCGCGGGCGGGCTCCTCGAGCTCGTCGCCCGCGATGGCGATGGCGGTCTGGATCGACAGGCCGGCGTGCGTGGCGTTCGCCAGCACGCGCGCGATCTCGGGCATCTGGCTGATGAACGCCTCGAGCCGGCGGTCCTTGGCGCGGCGCAGGAACCAGCGCACGAGGTAGGCACCGAGCAGGACGCCGAGCACGCCGAAGACGGGGGCCAGCAGGTTCCACAGCGCCACCGCGGACACCACCGCGCTGACCACGCCGACGCCGGCGACGACCAGCGGGGAGCGCTTGATGCCGGCCAGCGCCAGCTCGCGCTCGAGGAAGCGCCCCACCCGGGTGGTGCGGAACCAGCGGTCGAGGCCGCGGGCGCGCCGGGCAGCGGTGCCCTCCTCCTCGTCGTCGAGGACCGACCCCACCGCCTGCCGCTGCGACAGCGGCCCGGAGGCGAGGTCGACGAAGGACGCGACGAGGAGGAGGAACGCCGCGCTCAGCAGCAGGACGATCAGCCCGACCACGCGATGCCCCCGCCCTCGTCACCCGCCCCGCGGATCACCTCGAAGCCGTCCGGGAGCTGCTCGTCCTTGAACCAGAGCTTCTCGGCGAACGCGCGCGGCACCCCGTGCCGGACGAACTCGCCGCGGCCGTCGGGGCCGCCCTTGGGGTTGAAGTGCATGATCTGCGAGAGCCGGAAGTCCTCGCGGCGCGAGGACGACAGGAAGTCGACCGCGACCGTGCGGCGGGTGCCGTCGGCGGTGCGCAGCAGCTGGACGATGACGTCGATGGCGGCGTTGACCTGGTCGTGCACGGCTGCGAACGGCAGCTCGACGTCGGACATCGCCGCCAGCGTCTCGAGCCGGGAGAGCGCGTCGTCGGTGCTGTTCGCGTGCACCGTGGCGAGCGAGCCCTCGTGACCGGTGTTCATCGCCTGGAGCATGTCGAGCGCCTCGCCGCCGCGGACCTCGCCGACGATGATGCGGTCGGGACGCATGCGCAGCGAGTTGCGCACCAGGTCGCGGATGGTGACCTGGCCCGAGCCCTCGACGTTCGGGGGACGGGTCTCGAGCCGCACCGTGTGCGGCTGCACGAGCACCAGCTCGGCGGCGTCCTCGACCGTGATGATGCGCTCGTGGTCGGGCACGAACGCCGACAGCGCGTTCAGCATCGTCGTCTTCCCGGACGCCGTACCGCCGGAGACGATGATGTTGAGGCGGGCCCGCACGCACGCGGCGAGCAGGTCGGCGGTGGGCTGGTCGATGCTCTTGTACGCCAGCAGCTCGGGCAGGCCGAGGGCCTTGGGGAAGAGCCGGATCGTGACCGTCGGGCCCTTCAGCGCCAGCGGCGGCAGCACCACGTTGACGCGGGCGCCGCGGGGCAGCCGGTTGTCGGGTGGGAGGCGGGCGTCGACCATCGGGCTCGACTCGTCGACGCGGCGGTTGACCGTGCTGACGATGCGGTCGATGGTCTGCATCAGCTGGTCGTTGCTGGAGAAGCCGCTCTGCAGCCGCTCGAGCCGGCCGAACCGCTCGACGTAGACCTCGTCGTGGCCGTTGATCATGATCTCGCTGATCGCCGGGTCGGCCAGCAGCGGCTCGAGGACGCCCAGGCCGATCGACTCGTCGACGACGCGGCGCACCAGGCGGTTGCGCGCCCGGGTGCTGAGGATGACGCCCTCGCGCGAGATCAGGTGCGCGATGACCCGCTCGAGCCGCAGCCGGCGCTGGGCGGTCTCGAGCCGGCTCAGCTCGTGGAGGTCGACCTCCTCGAGCAGCAGCTGCTTGAACTTCTCGACCAGCGGCTTGTCGGCGTCGAGCACGGACTGCTCGGGGCTGCCGGGCCGGCGCTGCGGCGCGGTGTCCTCGCCGGAGAACTCCTTGTAGGACCTCACGGCAGGTACGCCGCCCGGGTCAGCTCGAGGTCGCGGCCCTGCGGCATCCAGTCGCGGATGAAGTGCGGGACCGGCGTCTTGACCGTGACCTCGACCGACGAGGGCGTGTACATCCCGGGACCGCCGCTGGACGAGCAGCGGACGACGTCGAGGTAGCCCGACAGCGACCGCGACGCCGCGGCGCAGCCGTCCTGGCCGAGGCTCTGGGCGCGGGCGCCCTGGCGGGCCGCCTCGTTCAGGCCGTTGAGCGCCCACATGAACACGCAGACCTGGAACACGACGAGCAGGAAGATCAGCGCGATCGGCAGGTAGGCGACGAACTCCAGGGTGGAGGCGCCGCGGTCACCGCGCAGGCGCGCCACGCGCCGGGTGGTCAGGGACCGGACGGTGCGCATCAGAACCGACCTCCGTCCGGCTCCTCCACGACCTGGCGGACGGTCGCGAACCGGCCCGGCAGCAGGCCGAGCAGGCCGCTGTCGCCGGTGAAGCCGGGGATGCCCAGGCTCACCTCGAGGCCGGCGCTGGTGTCGCGCACCCGCACCGTGTTGGCGTAACCCGACGGCAGCGCGTCCTCGGCGGCCTGCTGGGCGTCCTCGCCGAGGCTCTCGGCGCGGGTGGCGGCCCCGGCGGCGTGCTGCTGGAAGACCGCGGTGGTGCCGAGCGCGGCGAAGTAGCCGAGCAGGGTGAGCACCAGGAGCACGACCGGGAGCATCGCGACCCACTCGATCGTGATCGCGCCCTCCTCGCGCGCACGCCGCCGCGGGCTGTCGGTGGCCGCCGTCTCCTTCTCGTCGGACGCGCGGGGCGTCGGCGTCGAACCGGGCACGAGCCCCACCTCCTTCCCGATCTTGCGCAGCTCGCTCCACCAGGCGCCTCGCACGGTGAGCGGGTCGCGCGCGTTCAGCGCGGGCTCGAGGCGCCGGAAGCCGGCCGGCAGGCCGACGGGCAGCACGGACGCCTTGGTGAGCTGGCGGACCGTCTCCATCGAGACGGTCACCTGCTTGCTGGAGCGGTTCACCAGGACCCGGACGTCGGTCTCCTTGCAGACACCGAGGGAGTCCCAGGCGTTGATGGTGCGGCGCATGCCGCGCATCGAGGCGACGTCGGGGTTGACCACGAGGATCACCTCGTCGACCAGCTCGAGCACGGTGGCCTGCGCGGGCGTCGCGTGCGACCCGAGGTCGACGAGCACCAGGTCGTACTGACGCCGCAGCGCGGCGACGATCTGGCGCAGGGCCGCGGGCGTCACCGCCTCGACCTCGCGGATGTCCGGCGGCGCCAGCAGGATGTCGACGCCCGACTCGTGCTGGGTCATCACGTCGGCCACGGTGCCGGGCGACAGGTCCTCCGCCACCTTCGCCAGGTCGGAGATGCCCAGCCGGTGCCGCACCTCGACGTGGCCCGGCACGTCGCCCTTCTCCAGGTCGAGGTCGACCAGGCAGACGCTCACCGACGCGACGGTGCGGGCGACGTCGAGGGCCATGTGCGTGACGACCGTGGTGGTGCCCACGCCGCCCTTGGACCCGGCCACGCCGATCAGCCGGCCGCGGCCGGTGTCGTCGTCGAAGCCCTGGCCGGCCGCGCCCTGCAGCAGGATGCGCCGCATCTGCGAGGACCACGCCTGGGCCGACAGCAGCCGCGCCTCGAGCTGGGCGTACGTGGCGGGCAGCTGCACGATGCCGCGCGCGCCCGACTCCATCGCGTTGGTGAGCGTCTCGGCGTCGGCCGCCTTGGACGCGAGCAGCATCGCGGTGGCCGGGCGCCGCACGCTGAGGTCGCGGACGACCGACAGCACCGGCTCGGGCCCGAGCAGCTCGTCGACGATGGCGACGTCGGCGTCGAGCCGCAGCAGCGCGGCGCGCAGCTCGTCGGTGGAGGTGGCGATGAACGCGACCTCGGTGTCCTCCACCTCCAGGACGGTGCCCTGCAGCTCCTGGCCGAGGGCCTGGTCCTCGGTGGCGATGACGACGCGGATCACGGGATCTCCGGCGGTGCGGGCTGGTCGTCCTGGCCGACCGGGATCGGCGTGCCGCCCAGGTTCCCGGCGTCGAACGAGTCGGTGTCCTCGGACCGGTCGGTGCCCACGTCGGTGGGCAGCGCCACCAGGCGGGTCTCCTGGCCGAACGAGTTGGCGAAGGTGACGGCCAGCGAGTCGGACGGCTCGAGGGCGAGGGTCACCGGGACCACGTCGCTCTGCTCGATGCCCTGGTCGGTGTTCTCGACGATGGTCTGGCGGCCGCCGATCGACACGACGCGGACGTCGCGGACGAGCACGCGCACCTGGGCCGGCAGGCCCTCGACGTCGGCGAAGACGGTGTAGATGTCGACGCGGTCACCGGGCCGGACGCGGCCGGCCAGGCCGGTGACGGGATCGACGTTGATCGCGACCTCGCGCTCGGTGCTCGACAGGTCGGACGGCGGGATGAGCATGTCGGACGAGACCGTGGTGCCCGCCTCGAGGCGGAAGCCGACCCGGCGCCCGTCGAGCTCGGGCAGCTCGAGCCGCGCCGACGGCGAGGTCCACCGCTCGGGCACCTGCACGGGCTCGAGGTTGGCCTCGCTGAGCGGGGTGTACGCCTCGATCGGGCCGGTCGCCTGGTACACGGTCGTGAGCGGGCCGACCTGGCTCGTCACGCTGCGCACGTAGTTGGTGAGGATGACGAACACCGACATGGCGACCAGCACGCTGAGCACCATGAGGACGAGTCCTCGTCGCTGACGGGGGTTCACGGGGTCCTTCCGGAGGCGGTGGCCAGGGGTCGGGTCGACCCGTCCTGCTGGTTCTTGCGGGTGTCGAGCACGCGCAGCTCGTCCTCGGCGCTGCGCACCCGCAGCCGGCAGAACGTGCACGCCGGCCCGCTGGTCGACAGCCCGCACGAGCGGCAGGCGGTGCCGCGCGGGCGCAGCATCTGCTGGAAGTCGGCGGGGATCATCGCGAGCTGCAGGTCCTCGGTGCGGCCGAACAGCGAGGCCCAGCTGCCGGGCACCTCGCGCAGGTCGACGCCGCGGGGCGCGACGTGGCCGAGCACGGTGTTCAGCAGGCTGTCGTCGCGGTCGAGCCGGGTGCTGTAGACGTGCACGTTGCCGCGGCCGACGGGGGCGAGCGCGGCGGCGACCTGGTTGGTGCCGATGGCCTCGGGCTCGGGGTGCAGCCGCACGAGGTAGCGGCTGCCGGGCAGCAGCGAGCGGGCGTGCTGCTTCAGGCTCGGGTTGGGGTGCGGCAGCTTCGCGACCCCGGGCACGACGGCGGCCGACCAGATCGCGTCGGACAGGTCGTGCCACACCGCGGCGCCGTGGCCGGCGTCGCGGGCGATGTCGCGGGCGATGGCCATCGCCAGCAGCCCGGCGAGCGGGGCCTGGGAGAAGGCGACGTGCGCGACCGGCAGGTCGGGGTCGTCGGCCTCGGCGACGGTGCAGGCCACCCGGGCGGCGTGCGCGTGCGCCGGGTGGCTGGAGACCAGGACGGGGCCCTCGCCGTCGCGCAGGGCGACCGCGAGGTCGGCGGGACGGGTCACGTCGACGACGTGCACCCCGGCCACCACCTCGTGCAGGCCGGGGGTGCCGGTCGTGGCGACGACACCTCTCCACATGACCCGGGCTCCCCCCACTGCGTCCCTCGCACCGCCGGTCGGGACCGGCGGTCGCGCGTGCGTTCCGGGCTGAAGGTACCGGAGTAGGACAGATACCACCCTGGGCCCTCAGGCCCACCTGTGGACGTAGGGTTCGCCGGTGCCCCAGAAGCCATCCGTTCGGTCCAAGCACCGTCTGCTCCACGTCGGTGAACCACCCGGACGGGCCCCCGTGCCGGGGATCGAGGTGGCCGACACCTACCTGACCCGGCTGCGGGGGATGCTCGGTCGGCGCGAGCTGCCCGCGGGCCTGCTGTTCGTGCCGGGCGGCGGTGTGCACGGGGTCGGCATGACCCGCAGCCTCGACGTCGCGATGCTCGTGCCGCTCGAGGGGGCGGCGCGCGGGGTCGGGCCGTACCGGGTCGCGCGCACCGCCGTGCTGCGGCCCTTCGGTCTGGTCAACGCGCGCCCGGGCGTGCGCGCCGTGCTCGAGGCGCCGGTGGGCAGCCTCGACGCGTGGGGCGTCGTCGAGGGCGCGACGGTGACGTTCGCCGAGCCGTCCTAGTAGCTCGGCGGCGGCGGGCCCTCGAGGGCCTGCTGCCGGCGGCGCCAGAACAGGAAGCCGACGCCGCCCGCGACCAGCAGGGCCAGCAGCAGCAGCACGACCGTGCCGCCGCCCCCGCCGCCGGACGGCGCCTCGGGCAGCGCCACCGGCTCGGTCGGCTCGTCGCTCGGCTCGTCGGTGGCCGACGTGGTGGGCGAGTCGGTCGGCGACTCCGTGCCCGACCCGGTGGGGCCGGTGGTGGTGCCGTCGGTCGGCAGCGTGCCCTCGGTCGAGCCGGCCAGCTCGCCGTCGAGGAACAGCTCGAGCACGAACGGGTGCTCGACGCCGTCCGGGAACCCCGAGGTGCGCAGGTTCAGGTAGTAGGTGCCGGCCTCGCGCACCGCGCCGGCCGCCGTCCGGGTGCCGTTGATGTCGCCGGTCGAGACCGCGAGCGTCTCGGCCTGCCCGGACCCGATGCCGTTCAGCTGGGTGATGTCGACCCGGCGGGCCGAGCGGTCCTGCCACTCCAGCGCCACCCGCGCCTCGCGCGGCACCCCGGCGGTCTTGACCGTCAGGCGCGCAGTCATCTCGCTGCCCCGCTCGAGGTCGGACGCGAACCACAGCGACTCGCCGGCGAGGAAGGTGTCCGTGTACGTGCCCGACGCGAGCACCGGCGCGTCGATCAGCGCCGAGGCGGCCTGCACGGGCTCGCCGCGCGGCTCGAAGGTGCGGGCGCCGCGGACGCGGGCCGCGGCGAGCGCGTCGGCGAGGCGCCCGGCCTCCTGGACGGCGGTGAACTGGCCGCCGCCGGCGGCCGCCATGCACTCGAGCTGGGCGCGACCGGCCGGCTCGACCTGCAGGCCGATGGTCTCGACCCGCACGTCGGCACCGGTGGCCACGAGGTCCTTGGTGGCCTGGCACGGCTCGGGTCCGAGGTCGGGGTAGCACTCGTCGGCGCCGTCGGAGACGACGATGACCGTGGCGGCGGCGCCGCGCGGCAGGTCGGAGGCCACCTGCTGCACCGACAGGCCGATCGGGGTCTCGCCGAGCGCGCTCAGCCCGTTGACGGTGTCGACGATCTTCTGCCGGTCCAGGGGTGCGACGGGCACGACGAGCTCGGAGTCCTGGCACGCGGCGGGCTTGTCGCTGCTCGGCACGCGGTGCCCGTACGCCCGCAGCCCGACCGACAGGTCCTGCGGCAGGGCCTGCACGATCGTGGTCATCGCCTGCTTGGCGGCGTCGATGCGGGTGCCGCCGCCGCCGTCCGAGCGCTTCATCGAGCCGGAGAAGTCGACGACGAACAGCACCACCTCGCGCTGCAGCACGCCCGGTCCCGCCACCGCCGTCCGGCCGTGGCCGACCACGAGCAGGAGCGGGAGGGAGAGAGCCACCGCCATGAGCGCGCACCAGCGCCTGTGCCCCGTCACGCGCGGCAGCATAGGTGAGGTCGCGCGGTCGGGGTCGGGCGCTCAGCGCAGCCCGAGCCGCTCGAGCACGTCCTCGTAGCGCAGCTGGGTCAGCGCGCCGGGCTCGCTCGCCCCCTCCTCGACCTCGTCCCAGTCGCGGGGGCAGGCCACCGTCGGCTCGTCCTTGCCGCGCAGCGACCAGGGGGTGATCGTCGTCTTCGACCCCGAGTTCTGGCTCCAGTCGAGGAAGACCTTGCCGGGTCGCTTGGCCTTCGTCATCTGCGCCGTCACGAGCTTCCCGTGGTCCTTCACCATCGCCTCGGCGAGCTCGCGGACGCGGTCGCGCACCTCGTCGGAGTCGGCGGTGCTGCCCTCCTCGAGGTCGGCGTACAGCTGCATCCCCTTGCTGCCGCTGGTGACGGGCCAGGGCTCGAGGCCGTCCTCCTCGAGCCGCTCGGCCACCCAGAACGCGACCTGCGCGCACTCGTGCAGGCCGGTGCCCGGCCCCGGGTCGAGGTCGATCACCAGCCGGTCCGGCGGCTGGGGCACGCCGTCGGCGTCGACCTTCCACTGCGGCGTGTGCAGCTCGAGGCTGTTCAGGTTGACGTGCCAGACCAGCGAGGGCAGCGAGTCGATGACCGGCCAGTCGATCAGGGTGTGCCGCTTGGACTCCGGGTTCTCGACCGGGGCGCGCCGCACCCAGCGCGGGGTGCCGCTGCTGGCGTTCTTCTCGAAGAAGCTCATGTCGCCCGTGCCGTGGACCCAGCGCTTGCGGGTGACCGGACGGTCGGCCAGCTCGGGGAGCAGGTGCTCGGCGACGAGCGTGTAGTACTGCAGCACCTCGGCCTTGGTCGTCCCCGTCATCGGGTACATGACCTTGTCGAGGCTCGTCAGCCCGATGCGCGTGCCCTCGACGTCGACGAAGACCCGCTCGGCGTCGGGGCTCACCCGGTACCCCAGGGCTCGAGGTCGTCGACCGACAGGTCGGTGCGGACGCCGCGGAACACCGGCTGGCGGATGCGGCCGTCGGGCTGACGTCCCATGTGGCGCACGTCGATGACGACGCGCGGCTCGACCCAGCGGGCGAGCCGGACGTCCGGGTCGGGCGGACGCGTCGCGAACGGGTGGCTCTCGGTGGCGAGCGGCTCGAGCAGGCGGGTGAGCGTCGCGACGACGGGGCCGGAGACGCCGCTGCCGACGCGCCCGGCGACGGCCCAGCCGCCGGCGCCGTCCGGCAGCGCGAGCCAGACCGACGCGAGCCGGTTCGTGGTGCCGGTCTGCGGGTTCCAGCCGACGACGGCGTACGACTCGACGCGGCGGTGCGCCGACTTGATCCACTCGCGGCTGCGCCGGCCGGGCCGGTACAGGGCCGTGCGCTTCTTGCTGACCACGCCCTCGAGCCCCTGCGCCTTCGTGGCCGCCCAGAGCGACTCGCCGTCGTCGTAGGACGGCGGGGTCTGCCAGCGGCCGCCGCCCGAGCCGCCGGCGCCGAGCTCGAGGCGGGTGAGCACGCCGCGGCGCTCCTCCTGCGGCATCGTCAGCAGCTCGACGCCGTAGAGCCGCAGCACGTCGAAGGCCATGAACGTCACCGGGTTGCGGTCGGCCAGCTCGCGGGCGCGGCGATCGTTGCGCACGTGGATGCGGCTCGCCAGCGTGGCGAAGCTCGGCAGCCCGCCGTCGAGCGCCACCACCTCGCCGTCGAGCAGGACGTCCTCGGGCAGGTGGTCGCCGACGACGAGCTCGGGGTACGCGGACGAGACCACGTTGCCGTTGCGGGAGGTGAGCCGCAGCCGCCCCTCGGACACCTCGGCCAGCACGCGCATGCCGTCCCACTTCACCTCGTGCGTCCACGCGTCGCCGGACGGCGGCGACGCGCCGTCGTCGTTGGCAGTGGCGAGCATGGGCTGCACGGGTCCATCCTGGCGTGGTGAGAGCGATGTGGAAGGGGTCGGTGTCGTTCGGCCTGGTCAACGTCCCGGTCAAGATGTACACCGCGACGTCGAGCCAGGACGTCTCGTTCCACCAGGTGCACCGCGAGGACGGCGGGCGCATCCGCTACAGGCGCGTCTGCTCGGTGTGCGGTGAGGAGGTCTCGTACGACGAGATCGCCAAGGGCTACGAGGCCGACGACGGCCAGATGGTGATCCTCACCGACGAGGACCTCGCCGACCTGCCCATCGCCGGCAGCCGCGAGATCGACGTCGAGCGCTTCGTCCCCGCCGAGCAGATCGACCCGATGCTGCTCGAGAAGAGCTACTACCTCCAGCCCGAGAACACCGGCGCCAAGCCGTACGCGCTGCTGCGCGAGGTGCTCGAGCAGAGCGACAAGATGGCGCTGGTGCACGTCGCGATCCGCACCCGCTCGGTGATGGCGGTGCTGCGCGTGCGCGACGACGTCATCGTGCTGCAGACGATGATGTGGCCGGACGAGGTGCGCCAGCCCGACTTCGAGAACATCCCCGACGGCTCGGACTTGAAGCCGCAGGAGATCGCGATGGCCGCCTCGCTCGTCGACTCGCTGTCCGGCGACTACGACGCCGACGAGTTCTCGGACGAGTACCGCATCGCGGTCGAGACCCTCATCGAGAACAAGCTCGAGAAGGGCGAGTCCGAGGACGTGCCCGCCGAGCCCGCGGCGTCGGGCGGCGGCGGCGAGGTCATCGACCTGCTCGCGGCGCTGCAGCGGTCGGTCGACGAGGCGTCGACCCGACGCGGTGGGTCGTCGTCCGACGCGAAGCCGGCGAAGAAGGCGGCGGCGAAGAAGGCTGCGCCGGCGAAGAAGTCGGCCTCGAAGTCGGCCCCGGCGAAGAAGGCCGCCGCGAAGAAGACGGCGACCAAGAAGGCCGCGACCAAGAAGTCCGCCGCGAAGAAGACGGCGGCCCGCAAGAGCGCGTGAGCCGGGGGCGAGCCGCCCGTCCGGTCCTGATCGCGCCGAGAGTGCAGCAGAGGGGCGTCGCGTCGACGCTGACGCCCGACTAGTGCACCTTCGGCGACGGGACGAGGCGGTCGAGCAGGGACGCGGCGCCGGTGAGCAGGTGGTCGCCGGCCGACGCGTCGCCGGACAGGTGGCGCAGCAGCGCCTGCTGGAACAGCCCGTCGAGCGCGGCGTAGGCCACGGGCGGGTCGACCGCGACGGGCTCGCCCGCGAGCTCGGCGTACCGGGCCAGGACGCGCCAGACCATCTGCTCCAGCGAGGCGTCGATCGCGGCGACGTCGGCGCGGAACGCCGGCTCGAACAGCGACTGCGAGCGCAGGTCGTACCAGAGCCGGTGCATCGGGGCCTCGTCGCGCATCGTCGCGACCAGCGCCGCGCCGAAGCCGTCGCGCAGCCCCTCGGCGGTGGTGGCGGTGGCGACGACGTCGTCGTAGCGGGTGACGCAGCGCGCCTTGTACTGCCGCACGCAGGCGGTGATGAGGTCGACCTTGTCCGCGAAGTAGTAGTGCAGGACCCCGTGCGAGAAGTCCGACACCTTCGCGATCTCGCGCAGGCTGGTGCGGGCGTAGCCGAGCTCACCGAGCGTCTTCAGGGCCGCCTCGGCCAGCTGCGCCCGCCGCTCGGCGAACTTGTCGGCCGCGCCGCGCGCCGCGCGCTCGTCGACGGCGCTGGCCGCCGTGCTGGTCACCACGGGGTCGATCGTCGCACACCGTCCTGGACGGGTGTCCAGGAAAGCCTTGACAGGTGTCAAGACGCGGGACGAGTCTGACGCCGTCGACGACGACACCGGGCGCTCGGGTCCCGGCCCTGGACCGAAGGACGGACTCATGAGCGGGATCGACCTCAGCGGCCGCACGGCCCTGGTGACGGGCGGGGCGCAGGGCCTCGGCGAGGGCATGGCGCGGGCGCTGGCGGCGGCCGGTGCCGACGTGATGATCGCCGACCTGCAGGAGGAGCTCGGCGCCACGACGGCGGCGTCGATCGCCGAGGGCGGCACGCGGGCGGAGTCGATCCGGCTCGACGTCACCGACGACGCCTCGTGGGAGGCCGCCGTCGGCGAGACCGTCTCGCGCCTGGGCGGTCTCGACGTCCTGGTGAACAACGCCGGTGTCGAGATCACCTCGCTGGTGGTCGACCTGAAGCCGTCGGACATCGAGACGATGCTGCGGGTGAACGTGCTCGGCACCCTGCTCGGCGTCAAGCACGGGTTCCGCGCGATGCGCCCCGACGGCGCCGCCGGCAAGGGCGGCTCGATCGTGAACATCGCCTCGGTGGCCGCGACGATCGCGTTCCCGGGCATCTCCGCCTATTCGGCCACGAAGTCGGCCGTCGACCGGCTGACCAAGGTGGCCGCGCAGGAGTCGGGCACCTTCGGCTACGGCGTGCGGGTCAACTGCGTCTACCCGGGTCTGGTGCCCACGGCGATGGGCGTGGGCCTCGCGCAGGACATGGTGGGCATCGGGCTGGCCGAGGACGTCGACGGCGCAGTCGGTCTCGTCGTCGGGCGCACCCCGCTCGGGCGGCTCGGCGAGGTCAGCGACATGGCCGACGCCGTGGTGTTCCTGGCGTCCGACCAGTCGCGGTTCATCACCGGCGCCGGCCTGCCCGTCGACGGCGGCATGGGGATGTGACGGGGTAGGTGCGGCTGGTCGAGTACCTCGACAAGGGGGCCTCGCTCGGGGCCGACGCGCCGTGCCTCGTCACCGGCGACGAGGTCCTCACCTACGGCGAGGTGCAGCAGCGCAGCCACGACGTGGCCGCCGCCCTCGTCCGCTCGGGCGTGGCACCGGGCGACAAGGTGGCGATCCTGTCGGCGAACGACCCGGTCGCGTTCTCGTGCGTCTTCGGCGTCTCCCGGGCCGGCGCCGTCTGGTGCCCGGTGAACCCGCGCAACGAGGCGCGCGAGAACCGCGAGCTGCTCGACCTGTTCGACTGCGTCTGCCTGGTGTTCCAGGCCTCCTTCGCGCCGCTCGTCGCCGCCATCCGCGACGACCTGCCGCGGCTGCGGGTGCTGGTCTGCCTCGACGGCGACGTCCCCGGGGCGCAGCGGTACGCGGACTGGGTGGGCGAGGAGCGCCAGGGGACCGACGTCGCCCCGACCGACGACGTGGCGATGCTGGTGGGTACCGGCGGCACGACCGGACGGCCGAAGGGGGTCGTGCTCACCGGGCACAACCTCGAGACGATGACGTCGCTGACGCTGATGTCGTACCCGTTCTCGCCGCGACCGGTGTACCTCGCCCTCGCGCCGCTCACCCACGCCGCCGGCGTGCTCTGCTTCCCCGTGCTGGCGCTCGGCGGTCGCATCGTGATCATGCCCAGGCCGGACGTGGGCGAGTTCCTCGCGCTGGTCGAGCGGCACCGGGTGACCCACACGTTCCTGCCGCCCACACTCATCTACATGGTGCTCTCGCACGAGGCGCTGCCGACGACGGACCTGTCGTCGCTGCAGTGCTTCTGGTACGGCGCGGCTCCGATGTCGCCCGCGCGGCTGGAGGAGGCGCTCGAGCGGATCGGCCCGATGGCGCAGCTGTTCGGGCAGACCGAGGCGCCGATGATGATCTCGACGATGGCGCCGGCCGACCACTACCACGCGGACGGAACCGTTGCGCGGGAACGGCTCTCGTCGGCCGGACGGCCGAGCCCGCTGGTGACGGTAGCCATCATGACGCCGGACGGCGAGCTCCTGCCGCAGGGCGAGCGCGGCGAGATCGTCGTCCGCGGACCGCTGGTGATGGCGGGCTACCACCGCGACCCGGAGGCGACGGCCGAGGCCTCGCGGTTCGGCTGGCACCACACCGGCGACGTCGGCTACCTCGACGACGAGGGCTGGCTGTTCATCGTCGACCGGGCCAAGGACATGATCATCACCGGCGGCTTCAACGTGTACTCGGTGGAGGTCGAGCAGGCGCTGCTCGCGCACCCCGACGTGCAGGACTGCGCCGTGGTCGGTCTGCCGGACTCCACGTGGGGCGAGCGCGTCGTGGCGGTCGTGCAGGGCCGCCCCGGTCACGACGTCGACGTCGACGCGCTCCGGTCCTTCGTCAAGGAGCGCATCGGCTCGGTGAAGACGCCCAAGCAGATCGAGGTCTGGGCCGAGCTGCCGCGGTCCAAGGTCGGCAAGGTGCTCAAGGCCGAGATCAAGGGCGACCTCACGACCGACCTCACGACCGACCTCACGAACGACCCGGGAAGCGCTCCGCCACCTTCCGCAGGCGGGTGACGTAGGCGGCCCACCAGGCCTCGTCGCCACCGGGCAGGTTGGGGGCCTGCGGCAGCATCCCGCGCGCGCCGTCGACCGACTCGCGCACGACGTCCATCTGCCCGGCGTGCCGGGCGAGCTCGGCCAGCATGTGCACCAGCAGCCGTTGCAGCGTGGTCTCCTGCGGGTCCCACCAGGGCACCCGCCCGGGGGCGTCGAGCGGCAGCTCGGCCACGGTCTGCGCGCTGTGCGCGGCCACCCGCCGGTAGAGGTCGACGATCATCTGCGCCGGCTCGTCCTCGGTGGCCCACATGTCGGCGTTGTCCTCGAGGTCGTCGCCCGTCCACGGGATGTGCTCGGGGAACGGGCGGCCGACGCACAGACCGAGGTACTCGGCCTCGACCGCGGCGAGGTGCTTCACGACGCCGAGCAGATTCGTGCCGGTGGCCGTCATGGGCATCCGCTGCTCGCGCTCGGACAGGCCCTCGAGCTTCCAGAGCACTGCCTCGTGCAGCCGCTCGAGGTAGCCGAGCAGCACCTCGCCGTGGCCGCTCTGCGGCGTCAGCGGCGTCGGCGTCACGACAGCGCCGCCGAGACGACCTCGCGGGCGGCGTCCTGCACCTGCGCCAGGTGCTCCGGACCGCGGAACGACTCGGCGTAGATCTTGTAGACGTCCTCGGTGCCGGACGGGCGCGCGGCGAACCAGGCCGACTCGGTCGTGACCTTGAGGCCGCCGATCGCGGCGCCGTTGCCGGGCGCCTCGGTGAGGGTGGCGGTGATCGGCTCGCCGGCGAGCTCGGTGGCGGTCACGTCGGCGGGGGACAGCTTCGCCAGCTTCGCCTTCTGCGTGCGGTCGGCCGGGGCGTCGACCCGCGCGTACGACGAGGCGCCGAAGCGCTCGGCGAGCCGGGCGTGGTGCTCGCTCGCGCTGCGGCCGGTGACGGCCTGGATCTCGGACGCGAGCAGCGCCAGGATGATGCCGTCCTTGTCGGTGGTCCACACGGTGCCGTCGTGCCGCAGGAACGAGGCGCCCGCGCTCTCCTCGCCGCCGAAACCGACGCTGCCGTCGAGCAGCCCGGGCACGAACCACTTGAAGCCGACGGGCACCTCGAGCAGGTCGCGCCCGAGGTCGGCGACCACGCGGTCGATCAGCGACGACGACACCAGCGTCTTGCCCACGGCCACCCGCTCACCCCAGCCCGGACGGTGCGCGAACAGGTAGCCGATCGCCACGGCGAGGTAGTGGTTCGGGTTCATCAGGCCGGCGTCCGGGGTCACGATGCCGTGGCGGTCGGAGTCGGCGTCGTTGCCCGTCGACACGTCGTAGGCGTCCTTGGCGCCGATCAGCGAGGCCATCGCGTTCGGCGACGAGCAGTCCATCCGGATCCTGCCGTCGGTGTCGAGGGTCATGAACGCCCACCGGGGGTCGACCTCGGGGTTCACCACGGTCAGGTCGAGGCGGTGCCGCTCGGCGATCGCCGCCCAGTACTCGACCGAGGCGCCGCCCAGCGGGTCGGCGCCGATGCGCACGCCGGCCTGCCGGATCGCGTCGAGGTCGAGCACCGACGGCAGGTCGTCGACGTAGTGCCCGAGGAAGTCGTACCCCCGCACGGCGTCGCGGGTGCGGTCGGTCGGCACGCGACGGACGCCGCGCAGGCCCTCGCGCAGCAGGTCGTTGGCGCGCGAGGCGATCCAGCCCGTGGCGTCGGAGTCGGCCGGGCCGCCGTGCGGGGGGTTGTACTTGAAGCCGCCGTCGCGCGGCGGGTTGTGCGACGGCGTGACCACGATGCCGTCGACCTGCCCGTGCGACCCCTGCCGGTTCAGCCGCAGGATCGCGTGCGACACAGCGGGAGTCGGCGTCCACGAGTCGCGCTCGTCGGTGAGCACCGTGACGTCGTTGGCGACCAGCACCTCGAGCGCCGTGTGCCACGCCGGGAGCGACAGCGCGTGCGTGTCGCGTCCGATGACCAGCGGGCCCGTGATGCCCTGGCCCGCGCGGTACTCGCAGATGGCCTGGGTGATGGCCAGGATGTGCGCCTCGTTGAACGCGCCGTCCAGGCTCGACCCGCGGTGGCCCGACGTGCCGAACACGACCTGCTGGTCGGGGTCGTCCGGGTCGGGCGTCGTCGCGGTGTAGGCGTCGAGCAGGGCGTCGACGTCGACGAGGTCCTCGGGCTGGGCGCGCTGTCCCGCGCGGGGGTGTGCCATGCGCCGATCCTGGCAGCGAACGCGGGCCGCGTCACCCGCGCGGTCAGGCCGTCCGCAGGTCGTGGGCGACGCCGCCCTCCGCGATGCGCCCGTCCCAGCGGTGCGAGGTGGTGACGGGCTCGGCGGTGCTCGTCACCACGGGCCGGCCGGCCTCGCGCAGACGCGCCGCGAGGACGCGGTCCTCGTGCAGGCCGACCGGGTCGAAGCCGTCCACGGCCAGGTAGGCGTCGGCCCGGACGCCGAGGTTGGCGCCGTGCACGTGGTCGTGGGTGCGGTCCGGCAGCAGCAGCGCGGCGTAGGCGGCGACCCACCGGTCGACGGCCTCGCGCCGCTCGGGCGGCACGGGTTCGCCGTCGGACTCGTCCGCGAGCCGGACCGTGCCGACCCAGGCGTCGGCGCCCGCCGCCGCGTGCCGCAGCTGCTCGATCAGCCAGTGGCGGGGCACCGCCGAGTCGGCGTCGGTGTGCGCGAGCCAGACGCGGGACGGCTCCTCGTCCGCCAGGGCGAGGGCGGTGGCGACGCCGGCGGCCCGGGCGGCACCGACGCGCCCGCACACCGCCTCGACGACGACGGCGCCGGCGCGTGCGGCGACGTCGGCCGTCCGGTCGGTGCACGAGTCGGCCACCACGACGACCGACCCCTGCACCCCGAGTGGGCGGACGCCGTCCAGCGCGACCCCGACCGAGGCCAGGCAGCGGGGGAGCAGCTCCTCCTCGTCGCGGGCGGGCACCACGACGACGACCCGGGCGGGCAGGCTCACGGGTCGATCCCCGTCGCGGGCCGCAGCAGGGCGAGCCGGTAGTCGGGGTCGACCTGCTCGTCGACCGCCGACCAGCGGTCGTCGGCGAGCAGGGCGTCGTGCACGGCGTCGCCGTCGGTGGGGGCCTCGGCGAAGGGGTGGCGCCAGTGCACCGCGAGCAGGTGGCCCCCGGCGGCGAGACGCTGCGCCGCCAGGTCGAGGGTGCGCCGGCGGTCGTCGTCGGACAGGTAGTAGAGGAGCTCGGAGAGCACGACGACGTCGGGACGGCCGTCGGCCCACCAGCCGGGGACGGCCCCGACCCGCACGTCGACGTGCGGCTGGTCGGCGACCCGCTCGCGCGCCGACGCGACCGCGACGGCGGACAGGTCCCACGCCACGAGCCGGTGGCAGCGTCGTCCGAGCAGGGCGGTGAGCACGCCGACGGAGCAGCCCGGCTCGTGCACGAGCCCGGCGCCGTCCGGGACCGCGGCGGCCGTCGCCGCGTACTTGCGCGCCTCGTAGGCGCTGCTGCTGAGGCGCCAGGGGTCGGGCGAGCGGGCGTAGAGGTCGTCGAAGTAGTCCGGGGAGGTCACGTCAGCACCACCTCGAACGGCCGGGCGAAGTGCGCGAGGACGTCGGGCGGCAGCACCGGGCCGTCGTCGCCCCGCGGCTCGAGCTGGCTGGTGAAGGCGGCCACGGCCTCGGCCTTGCGCTCGAGCCGGCTCGACACGTCGACCAGCCGCACCCGGTCCCAGGGAAAGCGCGGGTCGTCGGGTGCGGCCCAGTGCCACGCCCACACCGGCGTCTCCCAGGTGGGGGTCCCGAGCCGCCCGCAGGCGCGTCCCACCGCCTCGTGGTCGGGGTGGGCGTCGCCCGACCAGGTGCCGACCACCAGGTCGGCGTCGTGCGCGAGCGGTGCCAGGGCCGCGAGCAGGTCGTCCTCCCGGGTGGCGAGCCCGCTGTCGGGCAGACCGAGACGCGCCGGCTCGGCGTCGACGTCCAGCAGGTCCAGTGCGCGGCGCAGCTCGTCGGCGCGGCGCCGGGCGACGGCGTCCGGGTCGAGGTCGGGGTGCGAGCCCTCGCCGTCGGTGGCGGTGACGAGCGTGAGCCGGCAGCCGCGGGCGGCCAGCAGCGAGAGGGTGCCGCCCAGCGCGAGCACCTCGTCGTCGGGGTGCGCCGACACGACGACCACGTGCGCGCCCGCCGGGGGCAGGATCGCCGCGGGCCGGGTGTGCCAGTCGGCGCCCTGCCAGACGGCCTCGTCGACGTGCCGCTGCCGCGCACCTGCGAGCGCGGGCAGGGCGCTCACGGGCGGCTCCCGTGCCCGTCGGCGACCAGCCGGCCGAGCGCCGCGAGGTCGCGCTCGGCATGGTGCTGGCGGACGAAGACCAGCAGGTCGGCGACCCGTCCGGCGTGGTCGGCGTCGAGCGCGAGCGGGCCCGGCCCGAGGGCGCGTCCGACCCGCTCGACCACCTCGGTCGCGGCGTCCGCGACCCCGGCGCGGACGGACTCGGCCAGCACGCGACGGGCGGCGCCGTCGTCGCCGCCGGCGTCGACGACGCGCGCCGCGAGCTCGAGGTGGGCCCAGGTGCGGTCGAGCAGGGAGGTGACGGCGCCCAGGTGCGCGAGGGCGTGCTCGCCGACGTCGCGGCGCCGCGACGCGGCGACGAGGGTGTCGGCGACGGCGCGGGCCCCGCCCCACCACACGGCGGCGACCCCGATCGCGCCGTCCCAGAACCGGGTGCGCCCGGTGTAGTCGCCAGGCTCACCGACCGCGCGCGCCGGCACGCCGTCGACCTGCAGGGTGGCGGTGCCGGCGCGCTGCATCCCCGGTCCCGCCCACCCGGGTCCGGTCGGTCGCACGGTGCCCGCCGCGCGCGCCGCCGAGACGTCGACGGCGAGCAGGCGCGAATCGCCCTGGTAGGTGGCGGTGACCAGGGCGTGGGTCACCTGGTCCCAGCCCGAGCAGAACGCCTTGCGGCCGTTGAGCACCCAGCCGTCGTGGGTGGGTCCGGCGACCAGCTGCAGCCCCGGCGGCTCGGCCGCCCAGACCGCCCAGGCGTCGTCCGCACCCGGCGGCGGCGCGCCCAGGTCGGCCAGGATCGCGGCGGCGTCGAGGTGGGGCTCGACGAGCTTGGCCAGGGCCAGGTCCCGCGACCCCACCTGGGCCAGCCAGCGCCACCGCTCGAGCGTCCCGGACGCGGGCGTCGGTGCGTCGCGCAGCGTCCGGGACAGGTCCACGTCACTCATCGTCACTGGGGTCGGCGCGTCCCGCGCGCCGAGTGCTCGGGATGCGGCGCCCGTGCGGGCGGGCCAGCATGGCGGGAACCGGCCTCGAGCCGGGCTGAGCGGGTGCCCGCCAGGCGCCCACGACAGGTGTGGAGGACGCATGAGCGAGAACGAGACCGAGAGCACGCACGGCCCCCTCGACGGCGGCGCGGACCACGAGCACGGCCCGGCCGACGGCGGCGCGGACTCCGGCGGCCGCGACGTCGGCGCGGACGGCGGTGCCGATGGCGGCGCGGACGGCGGTGCCGACGGTGGCGCGGACGGTGGCGCGGACGGTGGCGCCGACGGTGGCGCGGACGGTGGCGCGGACGGTGGCGCCGACGGCGGAGCCGACTCCGGCGCCTGAGACCTGAGGGCCTGATGGATCGACCCCACCTCGCTCGGCTGGTACCCGACCCGGAGCTCTTCGGGTCGCGGTACTGGTCGAGCGAGCCGCTGCTCACCCGGGCGAAGGACCTGCCCAAGCCCTTCGACGACCTGCTCGACCAGGCGGGCGTCGACACGCTGGTGTCCGAGCGCGGGCTGCGCACCCCCTTCCTGCGGGTCGCCCGGGCGGGCAGCACCCTCGGCGACCGCGAGTTCACCGCGGGCGGCGGCATCGGCGCCGGCGTCGGCGACCAGGTCAGCGACGACCGGCTGGTGCGGCTGTTCGCCGACGGCGCGACGATGGTGCTGCAGGGCCTGCACCGCAGCTGGGCGCCGCTGGTGCACTTCTCCCAGGGCCTGGCCGCCGACCTGGGCCACCCGGTGCAGGTGAACGCCTACGTCACCCCGCCGCAGAACCAGGGGTTCGCCGACCACTACGACGTGCACGACGTGTTCGTGCTGCAGACCCACGGCCGCAAGGAGTGGCGCCTGCACGCGCCCGTGCACGACGCGCCCCTGCGCGACGACGTGTGGACCGACCGGCGCGCCGCCGTCGAGGCCGAGGCCGCCCGCGAGCCCTACCTGCGCGCCGTGCTCGAGCCCGGCGACTGCCTGTACCTGCCGCGCGGCTGGCTGCACGCCGCCACCGCCCAGGGCGAGGTCAGCACCCACGTCACCATCGGCGTCCACACCTGGACGCGGCACCACCTCGCCCGCGAGCTGCTCGACCTCGCGCTCACCCGGGCCCACGACGACGTCGCCGTCCGGTCGTCGCTCGCGCTCGGCGCCGACGTGACGTCGCCCGACGCGCTCGCCGCCGACGTCGACGCCACCAGAGACGCGCTGCTGCAGGCGCTCTCGCAGGTCGACCCGGCCGACGTCGCCGAGCGGCTGCGCTCGTCCGCGGTGCGGGCCCAGCGCGCCGCCCCGGTCGGCCCGCTCGCCCAGCACCGCGCCGCGGCCGAGCTCACGGAAGGCGCGACCCTGCGGCTGCGCGAGCACCTGCTCGCGCGCCTGGTCGACGACGGCGACGGCGTGCGGCTGGTCAGCCGCACCGGCGACGTCGTGATCCGCCCCCAGCACGTCGACGCCGTCCGCCGGCTGCTCGACGAGGGGTCGATGGTGGTCGACGACGTCGACCTCGGCCGCCGGCTGCTGCTCTGCGGCGTCGTCGTCGCCTGACCCCTCCTCCTGGCGACCGTTTCGCCAGTTCAGTGCTGGAAGTGACACCGAAGTGGTCGAACGACACGTGTGACACGCCAGCGCGCCTCGTCCAGTGGCCCGCGGCGCCGGACACACGGACCCCTCGGACGGTGCCGCCGCGGCACGGGTGGCAGAGTCGACGCGTGACCTCCGTCCCGTTGTGCGCCGCTGCCGCGCGCGAGCGGGACGACCCCCTGGCCGGTACGGCCGCGCCGGCCCGCTCCTGGCTCCTCGTCGAGCACCCCGGTCCGTGGCTGCCGGACGCGCTCGGTGGCATCGGCCTCGGACCCCAGGTGCTGCGGGCGGTCCGTGCGCGCGTCCGGGGCGACGGCTGGCGGGTGCTGCTCGTCCGCCGGCCCGGTGAGCGGCGGGACGCGGCCGCGTCCGACCGCGGGTGGTGGGTGCTGCGCGGACCGCGACCCGCGGCACCCGCCGGCGGGCTGGTCGCCGCGGGCCGCTGGCGCACC
>NZ_BAAHAF010000165.1:0-3585 GCF_054777815.1 Angustibacter speluncae
CAGGGCGAGGTCACCGTCGCGGCGACCGGACCGCCGCGGCCGGCCGTCCCCGCGACCGACCTCAGCGGGCTGGTGGGCCGGCTCGCGCCGTACGCGCCGCCGGTCGACGGGCCGCCGACCGACGGGCCGCCGACGGACGCCTACCGGCCCGGCCGGGTGCGGCTCGACCGGGTCGTGGGCGACGACGGCACCCGGTGGGTGCTGTACGTGCCGCCGACCCAGACCTGGTCCGACGCCGGCGGCCCGCTGCCGGCCGACGGCACCGCGAACGTCCGGCTCGTCGGTGGCCTCGACACCGACGCCCTCGAGGCGGTGCGACGGGTGCTCGACGAGGCGGGCGTCGGGCCGGACGAGCCGGTGCTCGCCGTCGGCTACAGCCAGGGCGGGCTGACCGCGGCGAGCCTGGCGGCCGACCCCCGGTACGCGGTCGAGGGCGTCGTGACCCTCGGGTCGCCGGTGTCCGCCCTGCCCGTGCCCGACGACGTCACGGTGCTCGCGGTCGAGAGCTCGTCCGACCTGGTCCCGCACGTCGACGGGCGGCTCGACCCCGACCGGCCCGGGTGGACGACCGTCACCGGCGAGGTCCCGGTCGACCCGTCCGAGCCGTGGGCGGGCCACCACCTCGAGGCCTACCGTCGGCACGCGGCGCAGGTCGACGCGTCCACCCACCCGTCGGTGCAGGGCTGGCGGGAGGCGGTCGCGCCGTTCCTCGACCCGGGCGCCGCCGTCAGCACCCAGGAGTTCGCCACCGTCCGCACGGTGCCGTGACCGGGGCTGCGATGCTTACCCCTCCGCGACCCCGGGGCAGGAGGCACCACGATGGGCAGCTGGCTGGTGACGGGCGGTGCCGGGTACATCGGCGCCCACGTGGCACGGGCGCTCGCCGACGCCGGCACCGAACCGGTGGTGCTCGACGACCTGAGCAGCGGCCACCGCGCCTTCGTCGGCCCCGAGCACCCGTTCGTCGAGGGCAGCGTCCTCGACACCGCGCTGGTGACCCGCACGATGCGCGAGCACGCCTGCGAGGGCGTCGTCCACCTCGCCGGGTTCAAGTACGCCGGCGTCTCGGTAAGCCGCCCGCTGCACACCTACCGGCAGAACGTCGAGGGCACGGTGTCGCTGCTCGAGGCGATGGTCGAGACCGGCGCGGGGTCGATCGTGTTCTCGTCCTCGGCGGCGGTCTACGGCACGCCGGACGACGACGTCGTCACCGAGGAGTCGGCCACCCGGCCCGAGTCGCCGTACGGGCGCTCGAAGCTGATCGGCGAGCAGGTCATCGCCGACACCGCGCGGGCGCACGGTCTGCGGCACACCTCGCTGCGGTACTTCAACGTGGTCGGCTCCGGCCACGCCGACCTGTTCGACTCCAGCCCGCACAACCTGGTGCCGCTCGTGCTCAAGGCGCTGACCGACGGCCGAGCGCCGCAGATCAACGGCGACGACTACCCGACGCCCGACGGCACCTGCGTGCGCGACTACGTGCACGTGCAGGACCTCGCCCTCGCGCACGTCGAGGCGGCGCGCCGGCTCGCGGCGGGCGACGGGCTCGAGCCGGTCTACAACCTCGGCAGCGGCGACGGGCTGTCGGTGCGGCAGGTGATGGACGCCGTGGCGCGCGCGACCGGCTCGGACCTCGAGCCCCGGATCGAGCCGCGGCGCCCGGGCGACCCGGCGCGCATCGTGGCCCGCGGCGACCTCGCGGCCCGCGACCTGGGCTGGGAGATGCGCCACGACGTCGACCAGATGGTCGCCAGCGCCTGGCGCGCCTGGCAGGCCGCGCTCGACGCCGCCTGAGTCGCCCTGTCCCGGAGGGCGAATGGTCAGGGATTCGCCGCCGGGGAGGGGTCCGCGGGGGCGGATACCTGACGATTCGCCCCCACCTCGCGGGAGCGGCCCTGGAACAGGGCGACGACTGCGCCGTCGCGCTCGCGCTCGACGCGCACCCGGGTGAGGCCGTTGCGGCCCCAGCGGGCGTCCTCCTCGGCGGTGGCGAGCAGCACCTCGCCCGCCGAGGCCGGCGCCACGAACGTGACGTCGGCGCTCGCCGCGACCACGACCCGGTCAGGACCGTTGCAGCAGAACGCGAACGCCGTGTCGGCCAGGGTGAACAGCATGCCGCCGTGCACCGAGCCGTGACCCTGCAGCATGTCCGGGCGCACGGTCATCCGGACGACGGCGCGGCCCGGGCGGGCCACCAGCAGCTCCATGCCGAGCGAGCGGCTGAGGGTGTCGCGGTCCCACATCGCGCGGGCCCACGGCTCCACCTCGTCCCGGGCCGGGGCTCCCTCAGGCAGGTCCTCAGGCAAGGGGACCGCCGGACGCGGCGGCGGCCAGCAGCCGCGGCGCGGCGCGGTAGCGGCCGGTCGGCATCGCCCGGTGCAGGTGCACGAGCACGTCGGCGACGCAGGCCGGGCCGATCCGCTCGCCCCAGGCGATCGGGCCGAGCGGGTAGCCGGTGCCGAGCGTCATCGCGGTGTCGACGTCGGCGGCGCTCGCCTCGCGGCGCGCGACCAGGTCGACGGCCTCGTTGACGAGCATCGCGACGGTGCGGGCGACCACCAGGCCGGGGGTGTCGCGCACGTGCAGCACCTCGAGACCGGCCGCCTGCAGCACGCCGACCGCCTCGTCGAGGGTGCGCCGCGAGCAGCTGTCGGAGCAGGCGACGACGGCCAGGGGGGTGGTGCGGGCGTCGAGCACCCAGTCCAGCACCACGACCTCCTGGCCCTGGGTGCTGGCGGTGCTGCCGTCGGTCTCGAGCAGCCGGCCGCCCGAGGGCAGGATCAGACCGATGTCGTCGGTGCAGTCGGGATCGCTCTGGCCGACCACGCGCACGTCGACGCCGCCGTCGGCGATGCGGTCGAGCAGGGGCTCCATCACCGCCCAGCCCTCGCTGTAGCGCACCCGCCGCGGCGGGTCGGCCGGCGGCAGCACCGCCACCGGCTCGCGCGGGCCGCCCGGGGCGTCGGCAGGCACGGTGTGGTCGTAGACGCCGCGCCCGCTCTTGCGGCCGTAGCGGCCGGCGTCGACCAGCGACTGCTGGAACACCGTCGGCGCGTACCGGGCGTCGTGGAAGGTCTGCTGCCACACCGACCGCGACACCGCGAGGTTGACGTCCTGGCCGACCAGGTCGGTGAGCTCGAGCGGGCCCATCGGGAAGCCGCCCGCGGTGCGCAGCACGTGGTCGATCGTCGCGGGGGCGGCGGTGCCCTCCTCGACCATCCGCTGCGCCTCGCCGTAGTACGGGCGTGCGACGCGGTTCACCACGAACCCCGGTGTGGAGGTGCAGGTCACCGGCTCCTTGCGCCAGCGCCGCACCAGGTCGCGCGCCTGCTCGACGACCGCCGGCGAGGTCTGCGCGCCGTGCACCACCTCGACCAGCCGCATCAGCGTCGCGGGGTTGAAGAAGTGCAGCCCGACGACGCGGTCGGGCACCCGCAGCGGGCTCGCGACCGCCGTCACCGACAGCGACGAGGTGTTCGTGCCCAGGACGGCGTCGTCGTCGACGACCTTCTCCAGCGCGGCCAGCAGGTCGCGCTTGACCTGCAGGTCCTCGGCCACCGCCTCGACCACGAGCCCGCACGGGGC
>NZ_BAAHAF010000166.1:0-18142 GCF_054777815.1 Angustibacter speluncae
AGCAGGAACCGGGCGGCGTCGCGGGCGGCGGGCGTCGCGCGCAGCTCGGGGCGGTAGGCGCGCACGCCGGCGTCGTGCTCCGCGACGGTCCGGGGTGGCTCGGGGACGCCGAGCCGGGCGGCGGCGACGCCGGCCTGCTCGACGTAGCGGTCCTGCTCGGCCGGGGTGAGCGGCTCGGGGCCGTGCCGGCGGTAGGTCTCGAGGAAGCTGTCGACCTCGGCCAGGTGCACCCAGGTCAGCAGGTGCGGGTCGTTCGCCGCGTACGGGCGGCCGTCCTCGGCGCGGCCGCGCACGCGGTCGTGGACGGCGCGGACAGCCGCGATCGCGGCCTCGGCGTCCTCGACGGTGCCGAACGTCGTGGTGGCCAGGTAGTGGCTCGTGCGCTGGAGGCGTCCCCACGGGTCGGCCCGGTAGCCGCTGTGCCCGGCCACGCCGGCCATCGCGAGCGGGTGCAGCGACTGCAGCAGCAGCGCCCGGATGCCGCCGACGAACATCGAGGCGTCGGCGTGCACGCGCCACACCGGGTCGTCGGGGGAGAACCAGCGCTCGCCCTCGGACCCCCAGATGCGCCGCGCGCGCTCGGCGGCGTCGTCGCCGGCGACCCGCGCCCGCAGCTCGCGGGCCAGGGCGGCGCGGACCTGGGAGACCCGGGCACGACCTCGTTCGGCTGGCACCTCCCCACTATCGGGGTGACCCCGCGCACGCACCACACGGGGACCGCCGCGGACCAACTAGGCTGGCCCCGATCCCGACGCGAAGGACCCTCACCCGTGTTCGCCACGCTCTCCGACCGCCTCACCGCCACGTTCAAGAACCTGCGTGGCAAGGGCCGGCTCTCCGAGGCCGACGTCGACGCGACCGTCCGCGAGATCCGGCGGGCGCTGCTCGACGCCGACGTCGCGCTCCCGGTCGTCCGCGAGTTCGCGTCCCGGGTGCGCGAGCGGGCGCTGGGCGAGGAGGTCTCGCAGGCCCTCAACCCGGCCCAGCAGGTCGTGAAGATCGTCAACGACGAGCTCGTCGCGATCCTCGGCGGCGAGCAGCGCCGGCTGACCTTCGCCAAGAACCCGCCGACCGTGATCATGCTCGCCGGCCTCCAGGGCGCGGGCAAGACGACCCTCGCCGGCAAGCTCGGGCACTGGCTGAAGGAGCAGGGCCACGCACCGCTGCTGGTCGCGGCCGACCTGCAGCGTCCCAACGCCGTGAACCAGCTCCAGGTGGTCGGCGAGCGGGCCGGCGTCACCGTCTTCGCGCCCGAGCCGGGCAACGGCGTCGGCGACCCCGTGCAGGTCGCCCGGCGCGCGATGGAGGAGGCGCGGGCCAAGCAGTTCGACGTCGTCGTGGTCGACACCGCCGGCCGGCTCGGTGTCGACGCCGAGCTGATGCAGCAGGCCGCCGACATCAAGGCGGCCGTCACGCCCGACGAGGTGCTGTTCGTCGTCGACGCGATGATCGGCCAGGACGCCGTCCAGACCGCGCAGGCGTTCCTCGACGGCGTCGGCCTCACCGGCGTCGTGCTCACCAAGCTCGACGGCGACGCGCGCGGTGGTGCCGCCCTGTCGGTGTCGACGGTGACCGGTCGGCCGGTGCTGTTCGCGTCCACCGGCGAGAAGCTCACCGACTTCGAGCCGTTCCACCCCGACCGGATGGCCTCGCGCATCCTCGACATGGGTGACGTGCTCACCCTCATCGAGCAGGCCGAGAAGGCGTTCGAGGCCGACCAGGCCGCCGAGATGGCGCGCAAGTTCGGGGCCGGCGAGGACTTCACCTTCGACGACTTCCTGCAGCAGATGCAGGGTCTGCGCAAGATGGGCTCGCTGAAGAAGATGCTCGGCATGCTCCCGGGCATGGGCGAGATGCGCGAGCAGCTCGAGAACTTCGACGAGCGCGAGATCGACCGCATCGAGGCGATCGTCCGGTCGATGACGCCGCAGGAGCGGTACCAGCCGAAGGTCATCAACGGCTCGCGCCGCTCGCGCATCGCCCGGGGCTCGGGCGTCACCGTCACCGAGGTGAACCAGCTGCTCGAGCGGTTCGCCGACGCGCAGAAGATGATGCGGCAGATGCGCAACGGCGGTGGCATCCCCGGCATGCCGGGGATGCCGGGTCGCGGGATGCCGGGCCTGCCCGGCGCCGGCGGCAGCAAGAAGTCGCGCGGCAAGCAGGCGGCCGCGCGCTCGGGGAAGAAGGGCAAGGCGCGCTCGGGCAACCCGGCCAAGCGCGCGCAGCAGGAGGCGCAGGAGCGCGCCAAGGCACCGACCGGTTCGGCCTTCGGGCTCGGGGCGGCCGACGACGACGCGCTCGAGGCCTTCGATCCCTCCTCTCTCCCGCCAGGTTTCGAGAAGTTCCTCGGCCGCTGACCGTGGGGCGGTGGAGCACCCGGCTGGGTGAGGAGCAGGTCTCGGTCGACTGCATCGACTCCGCGGCCGAGCACGTGCCCTGGCTGCTGCAGCGGCTGTCCGCCGCCCACGAGCAGGGCATCCCGCTGCACCCCGGCGCCGTGCTGCGGTTCGGCTGGTCGGTCCTGGTGCTGCGGCGCGAGCCCGACGGCCGCCTGCAGGTCTGCGAGCCCGACTTCGCCCGCGACCCCGGCGCCGACCTGCGGCCCGAGATCAGCACGACGCTGCGGGTGCAGGCCGCCACCCGCGACCTGATGGCCTACCTCGACGTCGTCGACCCCGTGCCGGTCGCCTACGACCAGACCGTGCGGGTGCTGGGCGACGTGCTCGACGAGCCGGTGCTGCACCTGGTGCGCAACGTGCCCGAGGGCACGTCGAGCGGCTGGTTCGTCACCGGGCCGGCGACGCCGGGGGTCGACGCGCTGGCCGACCCCGTGCCCGTCCCCGTGCACCGCCTGCTGGTGCACCGCCCCACCGTCATCCCCGCGCTCGCGCTGCCGGTCGGCTCGGTGCTGACCGTCCAGGGCGACCGGCTCGACCAGGTGCTGGACTCCGACGACCGGCCGCTCATGCGCGAGGGCGTCGCGGTCCGCCGCCAGCGCCGGACGGCGCCCGAGGGCCAGCCCGCCTGAGCCGCGTAGGTTCCTGCCATGGGTGACGTGCTGCACGTGCAGGGACCGGTGCTCACCGGCCGCGACGAGGAGGTCGACGGCCTCTGGGTGGTCGACGGGCGGATCTCCCTCGGCGCGCCCGGCCCCGGGCACGACGTCACGACCCTGCGCGGGTGGGTGCTGCCCGGCCTGGTCGACGCGCACTGCCACGTCGGGCTCGACGCCCACGGCGCCGTCGACGCCGCGACGAGCGAGGCGCAGGCCACGACCGACCGCGACGCCGGCACGCTGCTGATCCGCGACGCCGGCAGCCCGGCCGACACCCGCTGGATCGACGATCGCGACGACCTGCCGAAGATCGTCCGGGCAGGACGCCACATCGCGCGGACGAGGCGGTACATCCGCAACTACGCCCACGAGATCGAGCCGGACGAGCTGCCCGCGTACATGGCACAGGAGGCGCGGGCGGGCGACGGCTGGGTGAAGATCGTCGGCGACTGGATCGACCGGACCGCAGGCGATCTCGCTCCGTGCTGGCCGCTCGACGCGCTGCAGGCGGGGATCGCCGCGGCCCACGCCGAGGGGGCGCGCGTGACCGCGCACTGCTTCGGCGAGGACTGCCTCGCCGACCTGCTGGCCGCCGGCATCGACGGCATCGAGCACGGCACCGGCTTCCGCGGTGCCGACGTCGACGCCGCCGCTGCTGCCGGGGTGGCCGTCGTCCCCACGCTCGTGAACATCGCGACCTTCCCGCAGCTCGCCGAGCCCGCGCGCGGGAAGTTCGACGCCTGGGCCGACCACATGCTGGCGCTGCACGCGCACCGGTACGAGACGGTCGTCGCGCTGCACGAGGCGGGCGTGCCGGTGTACGTCGGCACCGACGCCGGCGGGTCGCTGCCCCACGGCCTGGTGGCCGCCGAGGTCGCCGAGCTCGTCACCGCCGGGCTCGCGCCGATCGACGCCCTCGACGCGGCCTGCTGGGCCGCGCGCTCCTGGTTGGGCCGCCCCGCGCTCGAGGAGGGCGCCGACGCCGACCTGGTCGTCTACGCGGCCGACCCGCGTGAGGACGTGGGGGTCCTCGCCCACCCCCAACACGTCGTGCTGCGCGGACGAGCTGTGTGAGCGTCCGGTCGCGAACCCATCCCGGTCCGGGCGAGCGGAGCGAGCGAGCGCGGACGTGACGAGCGCGTCGGGGTCCGGCGCGCCGGAGCGAGGGAGCGCCAGCGAGCGAGTCGGAGGTGGGAGGACTCCGACCTCGGTGCGCGAGGAGATTCCGCAGACGAGGGTGTCGAGATCTGGTCACGGCGTTCGTGGTGTTGGTGTCATGTCCCACCGGGAACGAAGGAGCCCACCATGAAGTACGTCCTGATGTACGTCGACACCCCCGAGCAGCTCGAGGCCGTGCCGGCCGAGCGCCAGCAGGAGGTGTACCAGCAGATCTACGCGTGGTTCGGCGAGCACGGCGCGAAGTTCACCGACAGCGGCGCCGAGCTGCAACCGCCCTCGACCGCCACCACGATCCGCTCCGGCGTCGCTCCCGGGTCCGAGGGCGGCGAGCCGGTGGTCGTCGACGGTCCGTACAGCGAGGCCAAGGAGCGGATCGGCGGGTTCAGCGTCATCGACGTGCCCGACCTGGACGCGGCGATCGCGCTGGTGCGCACCTGGCCGTCGCTGCAGCTGCCGGGCGTCTCGGTCGAGATCCGCCCGATGGTCGAGGACTACTCCCAGCTCGAGGAGGCCGAGGCGTCCTCGTGACCGACGGCCCTCGTCGCACCGCGCCGGGCACGCTCGATGCCGAGCTGTCCCGCGTGGTGCGGCGGGAGGCCGCGGTCGTCGTGGCCCACCTGCACCGGCGCACGGGCGACTTCGACGTCGCCGAGGAGGCCGTGCAGGAGGCGCTGGTCGAGGCGCTGCGGACCTGGCCCACCCGCGGCGTGCCGCCCAACCCGGGCGGGTGGCTGACCACCACGGCGCAGCGCCGGGCCGTCGACCTGCTGCGGGCGCGCGCCCGGCGCCAGCGGCTGGCCGGCGCCGCCGCGGCGCAGGCGGCCGAGGCGCTCCCACCGGCACCGCGCGACCCCGGCGGCGGCACCCCCGACGAGCGGCTGCCGATGCTGTTCGCCTGCTGCCACCCGTCCCTGTCGCCCGAAGCGCGGCTGGCGCTCACGCTGCGCGCCGTGCTCGGCCTCACGACCGCGCAGGTCGCACGGGCGTTCCTCGTCCCCGAGCCCACGATGGCGCAGCGGCTGGTGCGCACCAAGCGCAAGGTCGTCGCCGCCGGCATACCGTTCTCGGTGCCGGACGGCGAAAGCCTCGCCCCGCGCCTCGACGACGTCCTCACCGTGGTCTGCCTGGCGTACAACGCGTCCTACCTCGACCCGGACGGCGCGGCCGGTCCGGCGGGGGACGCCGTGTGGCTCGCCGAGGTGGTCGCCCGCGCGCTGCCCGCCGAGCCGGAGGCGTGGGGACTGCTCGCGCTGCTCACCTTCCTGCAGGCCCGCGACGCCGCGCGCTTCGACGCCGACGGGACGCTGGTCCCGCTCGCGGCGCAGGACCGTTCGCGCTGGGACGCGGTCGCGAGCAGCCGCGCGGACGGGTACCTCGAGCGTGCCGCCGCCCGGCGCTCACCGGGCCGGTGGCAGCTGCAGGCCGCGATCGCCGGCTGCCACGGCTCGGCGCCCACGTGGGAGGCGACCGACTGGCTGCAGGTGCTCACGCTGTACGACCTGCTGCTCGTCCACGACCCCTCGCCCGTCGTGCGGCTCAACCACGCCGTGGCGCTCTCGCACGTGCGCGGCCCGGGCGAGGCGCTCGCAGCCGTCGACGCGCTCGCGAGCCGGCTCGACGGCTACCACCTGCTGCACGCCACCCGCGCCGAGCTGCTGGCCGCCCTCGGTCGCGACGACGAGGCGCGGGCGGCGAACGCGCGGGCGCTCGCGCTGGCCGCGAACCCGGCCGAGCAGGCGCTGCTGCGCGACCGGCTGGGGTGACGCGGCGTCCACGAACAGGACGCATCCGGACGAAACCCTTGACCTGCGTGCGTGCCCCGGTCTACGTTCCCGGATTTAGCAAGACCCTTAACAAATCGATATCCAGCTACTCGGAGGTGCGCCCGATGGCACGGAACTGGACGCGGGGAGTCGTGGCGGGAGCCACGGTGGCCCTGGCCGCGGCGTTGCTGCCCCTCATGGCGGCGAACGGCGCAGGAGGGGTGACGGCCACCGTGGCCGCCACCTCGGACTGGGGCTCGGGGCACGAGGCCCGGGTCACCGTCAGCAACGGCGGGTCGGCGTCGGTCGGCTCGTGGACCGTCGTGCTCGAGCTGCCGGCGGGTACGGCGATCACGTCGTCGTGGGACGCCGACGTCACCCGCAGCGGCAACACGTGGACGGCCCGCTCGAAGTCGTGGGCCGGCAGCCTCGGCGCCGGCGCCAGCCAGTCGTGGGGCTACATCGGCTCCGGTGCGTTCCGCGCCCCGGTGTCGTGCACGGTGAACGGGAACCCCTGCGGCGGAGGCGGTCCCACCACTCCTCCCACCACCACGCCGCCGCCCACGACCACCCCACCGACGACGCCCCCGCCGACCACGCCCCCGCCGACGACCTCGCCGGGTGACGGTCGCGTCGTCGGGTACCACACGAACTGGGCGACCTACGGCCGCGACTACCAGGTCAAGGACATCGACACGAGCGGCTCGGCCGCCCGGCTCACCCACATCCTCTACGCCTTCGGCAACACCACGGGCGGACGCTGCTCGATCGGCGACTCCTACGCCGACTACGACAAGGCGTTCACCGCCGAGGACAGCGTCGACGGCGTCGCCGACACCTGGGACCAGCCGCTGCGGGGCAACTTCAACCAGCTGCGCGAGCTCAAGGCCAAGCACCCGCACCTCAAGGTGATCTGGTCGTTCGGCGGCTGGACCTGGTCGGGCGGCTTCACCCAGGCCGCGGCCGACCCGCAGGGCTTCGCCCGCTCGTGCAAGGCGCTGGTCGAGGACCCGCGCTGGGCCGACGTGTTCGACGGCATCGACATCGACTGGGAGTACCCGAACGCGTGCGGCCTGACCTGCGACAGCAGCGGCCCGCAGGCCTTCGACCGGGTGATCAGCGCGGTGCGGGCCGAGTTCGGCCAGGGCGCGCTGGTGACGGCGGCGATCACCGCGGACGGCAGCAGCGGCGGCAAGATCGACGCCACCGACTACGGCACCGCGGCGCAGAAGCTCGACTGGATCATGCCGATGACCTACGACTACTTCGGCGCCTTCAACGCCCAGGGCCCGACGGCACCGCACTCGCCGCTGACGTCGTACCCGGGCATTCCGCAGGCCGGCTTCCACGCCGACGCGGCGGTGGCGAAGCTGAAGGCGCAGGGCATCCCGGCGAGCAAGATCCTGCTCGGCATCGGGTTCTACGGCCGCGGCTGGCAGGGCGTCACGCAGGCCGCGCCGGGCGGCTCGGCCACCGGCCCGGCACCGGGGCAGTACGAGCAGGGCATCGACGACTACGAGGTGCTGAAGAGCCGCTGCCCGGCCACCGGCACCGTCGGCGGCACGGCGTACGCCTACTGCGGCAACCAGTGGTGGAGCTACGACACCCCGCAGACGATCGGGTCGAAGCGGGCCTGGGCGCAGTCCCAGGGCCTCGGCGGCCTGTTCTTCTGGGAGCTGTCGGGCGACACCCCGGACGGCGAGCTGATCCGGGCCGTCGCCGGAGGCTGACCCGCCTGCACCACCGGCACCACCTGCACGACCGGCGCCCCGTCCGCACCCGCGGGCGGGGCGCCGTCGCGTCTCACTGCACGCCGACGGCCACCACCTCGTCGAGGACGGCGAGCGCGTCGGCGTCGCCGGACCGCTCGACGCCGTCGCCGCCGCGCCCCCACAGCGCCAGGTCGAGGGCGGCGGCGGTGCCGGCCACGCGCGCGGTCGCGACGACGCCGGGGGAGTCGTCGACGACGGCGGTCGCCTCGTCGAACTCGGTGCCGCTCTGCGGGCCCGTGCCCGTCCACCGGCCGAGGCGCACCGCCCAGCGGTGGCCGGTGTCGGTGGCGACCACCTCGACGACGTGGTCGGACGGGTGCCAGGTGGCCCAGTCGCCGTCGGGCAGGCCCCACATCACCCGCAGCAGCTCGTCGACCCCGTCGGCGGCGAGATCGGGGTCCGGCGCGGTGACGCCGACCCCGGCGGTCAGCTCGGCGTCGACGCGGTGCACCAGCGCCTCGTGCAGCTGCCGGCGCAGGGTGAAGCCGACCGTCTGCTCCGGGCCGTGCCACGACCACGCCGGCGCGTCCGGGTCGCGGCCGTCGAGCACGGCGACCAGGTCGGCGCTCGCGCGCTCGACCAGGGCGAGCAGACCGGTCCGGTCGGCGGGCCGTTCCGGCTTGGCCGCCTCGACCCGCTCGAGGTCGGAGCCGTCGCGGACGCCGGTGCCGATCACCCCCGTCCAGAACGACTGCACCTCGGCGAGGTGCCAGAGCAGGTCGTCGGCGTCCCAGTCCGGGCAGGTCGGGACGCGGGTGCCGGGGTCGGCGGCCGCCAGCACCTCGCGGAACCGGGCGGACTCGCGGGCGATCGCGCCGACGTGGGCGCGGCGGTCGGGCAGCGGCAGCGGTGTCGTCACGCCCCGGACGGTAGGGCCCGGGTGCGTCAGCCGTCGACGGTGACGGCGAACAGCTCGCGGGGGTCCTGCAGCCCCCCGAGCGGGCGCAGGTCGCCGCGCGCGACACGGCCGCCGTCCCAGGTGACCGGTCGCCGGTGCACCGGGTGCGTGCCGTCGTCGGAGAACCGGTACGGGCCGCGGACGGTGCCGAGCAGCAGCGCGCGCTCGTCCTCGACCGGCACCGCCACGGTGGCGCCCTCCCCGAGGTCGTCGAGGAACGTGGCGAGCTGGCGCAGCGCCTTGCCCGGGCGCCGCTTCGGCGCCTCGCCCCGCAGCAGCGCGGGCAGGTCCTCGCCCCGGGCGCCGGACAGGTCGCCCTCGAGCCCGGCCGAGGTGCCGAGACCGACGACGCCGTCGAGCAGGAACCGGCCGAGCAGGGCGACGCCGGCGGGGCGCACCACGTGCAGCCGCCGGCCCTGCGCCGGCTCGGTCGCCGGCGCGACCGGGTCGGGGCCCGGCCAGGCGTACGGCAGCTCCGGGTCCTCGGGGTCGACCCGGTGCGCGTAGAAGGCGGCGTCCTTGCGCAGCAGCGCCGCGCGGTGGCTGGCGTGCACGGCGTCGTCGCCGAGCCACGAGGGCAGCAGCCCGGCCGAGGCCAGCGCGTCCTGCTCGACCCCCACCACCTCGGGCGCGAACTCGGCGAGCAGGTCGGCGGTGGAGTCCGCGTGGCCGCGTCCGACCCACTCGCGCACGCAGGCGAGCCCGTACGCGACCAGGGCGGGCACCCGGCCGCGCCACATCAGCGTCGCCGGGTGGTTCGCCCAGCCGTAGTCGTCGAGCACGAGCGCCCGCAGGATCTGCAGCGTCTCGACCCGCTGCTTGCCCAGCCGTGGGTCGTCGAGCACCTCGGCGCTGCGGGCGAAGCCGGGGTAGGGCAGGAAGGTCTGCACCCCGGCCACGCTAGGTCGGCGCGGGCCGCCGCGCGCGTGGGCGGCGCACCCCGCCCGGTCTGGCACAATGGTCGGCTGTACGCGCCCGGTGCGGCCCTCTACCCGCCCGCAGCGCGTCCGTCCGAGCGGTCCCGGCCCGTGCCCCACGCGGCGCCGCGCCGCTCACCCCGCAGACCTGACAAGGAGACACCACACCCGTGGCCGTCAAGATCCGCCTCAAGCGCCTGGGCAAGATCCGGGCTCCGTACTACCGCGTCGTCGTGGCCGACTCGCGCACCAAGCGCGACGGTCGTGCCATCGAGGAGATCGGCAAGTACCACCCCACCGAGGAGCCCTCGCTCATCGACATCGACTCCGAGCGCGCGCAGTACTGGCTCGGCGTCGGCGCCCAGCCGAGCGAGCAGGTGCTCGCGCTGCTGAAGGTCACCGGCGACTGGCAGAAGTTCAAGGGCCTCCCCGGCGCCGAGGGCACCCTCAAGGTCGCCGAGCCCAGGGCCGACAAGAAGGCCGCGTTCGACGCCGCCTCCAAGGAGTCGCTGGACGAGTCCGGCAAGGACGCCACGACCCCGAGGAAGAAGGCCGCCAAGAAGACCGACGCGCCCGCCGAGACCCCGGTCGAGGAGCGTGCCGGCGCCGAGGAGACCCGCCCGGCCGAGGCCGAGACGGGCGACGAGGCGAAGGCCGAGGGCTGAGCGTGCTCGCCGACGCCCTCGAGCACCTCGTGCGGGGCATCGTCGACCACCCGGACGAGGTCCGGATCACGCAGAAGTCGCAGCGCCGTGGCGCGCTGCTCGAGGTCCGGGTGCACCCCGACGACCTCGGCCGCGTGATCGGCCGCGCCGGTCGCACGGCCAAGGCCCTGCGCACCGTGATGGGCGCCGTCAGCACCGACGGCCCCGTGCGCATCGACGTCGTCGACGTCGACCGGGTCGGCCGCCGCTGACGCCGCCCCACCAGCTCGTCCGCACCGCCCCCGGGTCCACGACCCGGGGGCGGTCGCGCGTCCGGCGCGGGAGGCTGTCCCGGTGACCTCCACCTGGGACCCCGACCGCTACCTCGCCTACGCGGACGAGCGCGGGCGCCCGTTCGCCGACCTGCTGGCCCGGGTCGGTGCGAGCGCTCCGGCGCGCGTGGTCGACCTCGGGTGCGGGCCGGGCACCCTGACGAGGCTGCTCGCCGACCGGTGGCCTGGCGCGGACGTGCTGGGTGTCGACTCCAGCGCCGAGATGATCGGCGCCGCAACCGGTCTCGACGACCCTCGCGTGCGGTTCGAGGTCGGCGACCTGCGCGCCTGGCTCGCGGACGCGCACGGCCACGCGCCCGATGTGCTGGTCAGCAACGCCACCCTGCAGTGGGTGCCCGGCCACCTCGACCTCCTGCCGGCCCTCGCCACCGCCGTCGCCCCCGGCGGGTGGTTCGCCTTCCAGGTGCCGGGCAACTTCGACGAGCCGAGCCACGTGCACCTGCGCGCGCTGGCGGCGTCCGCGCCGTACGCCGAGCACACGGCAGGTGCCGAGCACCCGTCGTCGCACGACCCTGGTGACTACCTCGCGGTGCTCGCCGCGGCGGGCTGCGCGGTCGACGCGTGGGAGACCACGTACCTGCACCTGCTGCAGGGCCCCGACCCCGTGCTGCGCTGGATCAGCGGCACCGGCGCCCGGCCCGTGCTGCAGGCGCTCCCCGACGACCTGCGCGAGCGGTTCGCGTCCGAGCTCGGGGGTCTGCTGCGCGAGGCGTACCCCGCGACGCCGCACGGCACGGTGCTGCCGTTCCGCCGGGTGTTCGTGGTGGCCCGCGCGCCTGGGACGATGGACGCCGCGCGCTGACCCGCAGCCGCGCTGGTCGACGTGTGGTGGGAGTGGTGCAGAGGTGACCGAGGTGGTGGTGGCCCGCGTGGGCAAGCCGCACGGCGTCCGGGGCGAGGTGAGCGTCGAGGTGCGCACCGACGACCCGGCCGGCCGGTTCGTGCCGGGGGTCCGGCTCGCCACCGACCCCGCCTCGGCCGGGCCGCTGACGGTCGAGACGGTGCGCGACCACAACGGTCGCCTGCTGCTCACCTTCGCCGAGGTGCCCGACCGCGGCGCCGCCGAGGACCTGCGCGGCACCCTGCTGCTGGCCGAGGCGTCCGCCTCGGACGAGCCGGACGCCTGGTACGACCACGAGCTGGTCGGGCTGCGCTGCGAGGACCCCACCGGAGCGCTGCTCGGGGAGGTCGTCGGCGTCGAGCACGGGGCGGCCCAGGACCTGCTCGTGCTGCGGCTGCCCGACGGCCGCACCGGCCGCATCCCGTTCGTCAGCGCCCTCGTGCCCGTGGTCGACGTCGCGGGCGGGCGCGTGGTGGCCGACCCGCCGGGCGGTCTGCTGGACGAGCTGTGAGGGCCCGCTCGGCGGGTGGACCGCGATGAGGGTCGACGTCGTCACGATCTTCCCCGACTACCTCGCGCCGCTGCGGCTGTCGCTGCTCGGCCGGGCGTCCGAGACGGGTCTGCTCGACCTGCACGTGCACGACCTGCGCGACTTCACCCACGACCGGCACCGCACCGTCGACGACACCCCGTACGGCGGCGGCGCCGGCATGGTGATGCGTCCGGAGCCCTGGGGCGAGGCGCTCGACCACGTGCTGGCCGCCGGGCGCGCGGCACTGGGGGAGGGCGCCGTCCCGCACCTGCTCGTCCCGTCGCCCGCCGGGCGGGTCTTCGACCAGGCCCACGCCCACGCGCTCGCCGAGGAACCGTGGCTGGTGTTCGCCTGCGGGCGGTACGAGGGCATCGACGAGCGGGTGCTCCAGGACGCCGCGGCGCGCGGGCCGGTGACGCCCCTCAGCCTCGGCGACTACGTCCTGAACGGGGGAGAGGTCGCCGTCCTGGCGGTCGTCGAGGCCGTCGGCCGGCTGCTCCCCGGCGTGGTAGGCAACCCCCACTCGCTGGTCGAGGAGTCGCACGGCGCCGACGGCCTGCTCGAGCACCCCGTCTACACCAAGCCCGAGACCTGGCGCGGGCTCGCCGTGCCCGAGGTGCTGCGGTCGGGCCACCACGGGAAGGTCGCCCGCTGGCGGCGCGACCAGGCCCTGGCGCGCACGGCCGCCCGCCGTCCCGACCTGGTCGCCCGCCTCGACCCCGCCGGGCTCGACGCGCGCGACCGCGAGGTGCTCGACGGCGCCGCCGCGGCCGGGCAGGACGATTTCTCCGGCGCCTGAGCGCTGTGGCAGACTTGCTCCTCGTGCTGCGGCCGCGCGCCGCCCCTGCCACAGGGGGTGCGTGGTGCGAACGGCCGGAAAGGCACGACACCTGACCACACCGTCGGACGACCCGTACCGGGTCCCCGACCAGCGCGCCGGTGACCTGTGGCACCAGCGGGGAGACCAGCCATGCACATCCTCGACCACGTCGACGCCGCCTCGCTGCGCGAGGACGTCCCGGACTTCCGGGCCGGCGACACCGTCAAGGTCCACGTCAAGGTCGTCGAGGGCACCCGCTCGCGCGTCCAGGTCTTCCAGGGCGTGGTCATCCGCCGCCAGGGCGGTGGCGTCCGCGAGACCTTCTCGGTCCGCAAGGTCAGCTTCGGCGTCGGCGTCGAGCGCACCTTCCCGGTGCACTCCCCGATCATCGACAAGGTCGAGCTGGTGACCCGCGGCGACGTCCGCCGGGCCAAGCTCTACTACCTGCGCAACCTGCGCGGCAAGGCCGCCAAGATCAAGGAGAAGCGCGACACCCCCGTGTCCCGCTGAGCACGTCCAGCACCGCGAGAGACCCTCGACCGCCCCGCGGTCGGGGGTCCTCGCTGCTTCCGGGGTTCCTGCGCCGGCGCCCGTGGGTGCGCGACGCGCTGCTCGTGCTCCTCGTCGTGCTGCTCGTGCACGGCCTCGTGCGCGCCTTCGTGCTCCAGGTCTACGCCATCCCGTCCGGGTCGATGGAGCCCCTGCTCGAGCCCGGCGACCGCGTGCTGGTGCGGGTCGCCGACCGCGAGCCGCGGCGCGGCGACGTGGTCGTGTTCGACGGGCGCGGCGTCTTCGTCTTCGGCGACGACCCGGCGCCCGCGCAGGCGGCGCTCGAGCGGGTCGGCGGCTGGCTCGGGCTCCCGCTCGGCGGCCACCACGTGGTGAAGCGGGTGGTCGGCGTCGGGGGCGACCGGGTCGCCTGCTGCGACGACGACGGGCGCCTGACCGTCGACGGCGAGCCGCTCGACGAGCCGTACCTGTACCCCGGCGACGCCGCCAGCACGACCCGCTTCGACGTCGAGGTGCCCGAGGGCGCGCTGTGGGTGCTCGGCGACCACCGCAGCGCCTCCGCCGACTCGCGTGCCCACCTCGGCGACCCGCGGGGCGGGATGGTCCCGGTCGACCAGGTCGTGGGCCGGGTGGTGGCGGTCGTCAGCGCAGGGGGCAAGATGTCCGTACCGGGCTCGGGCAGCGGTTCCGGGCACGCAGTCGAGGGGAACCCGTGAGCACGCACGACGAGGACGCCGGCACGGTCGGTGCGGCCGAGCAGCCGGTGCGCGCCGACGCGACGGGCGGGTCGGACGAGCCGGTGACGGCGGCCGAGCGGCGACGCCGCCGGCGAGACGCGCGGCACGCCCGCCGGCGCGGGGGCGTGGTCGGCGCGCTGCGCGAGGGCGTCGTGGTCGTCGGCACCGCCCTGGTGCTCTCGCTGCTCATCAAGACCTTCCTGGCCCAGGCGTTCTACATCCCGTCCGAGTCGATGGAGCAGACGCTGGTGCGCGACGACCGCGTGCTCGTCAGCCTGCTCACGCCGGGTCCGTTCGACCTCCAGCGCGGCGACGTCGTGGTCTTCCGCGACCCGGGCGGCTGGCTCGACCCGGCGCTGCAGCCCGAGCGCTCCGGCACGTCGCAGGCCGCGGTCGACGTCCTCACCTTCGTCGGCGTGCTGCCGCAGGACGCCGGCGAGCACCTGATCAAGCGCGTCATCGGGCTGCCGGGCGACCACGTCGTCTGCTGCGACGCCGACGGCCGCCTCACGATCAACGGCGAGCCGGTCGACGAGACCTACCTGCCCGAGGGCACCGTGCCCAGCACGCTGACCTTCGACGTCACCGTGCCCGAGGGACGCATCTGGGTGATGGGCGACAACCGCGGGTTCAGCCAGGACTCCCGGTACCACCAGGACCTGCCGGGCAACGGCACGGTGTCGACCGACATGGTGGTCGGCCGCGCCGTCCTGCTGTTCTGGCCGCTCGACCGGTTCACCACGCTGTCGGACCACCCCGAGGTGTTCGACGTCGTCCCCGCCCCCCAGGGCTGACCCGCGGGCGCACCACCGATGGCCGGACCCACCCCCACCCTGCGCGCCGAGCGCGCGTACCTGCGCGAGGGCCACGCCCTCGTCGCCGGCATGGACGAGGTCGGACGCGGCGCGCTCGCCGGCCCGGTCACCGTCGGCGTGGTCGTCGTCGACCTCACCACCCGCTCCGCCCCCGTCGGGCTGCGCGACTCCAAGCTGCTGACGCCGCTCGCACGGGCGCGCCTCGCCCCCCGCGTGCGGCGCTGGGCGCCGGCCTGGGGCGTCGGCCACGCGCAGGCGTGGGAGATCGACGAGATCGGCATCATGCGCGCGCTGCGTCTCGCCGGCCGGCGCGCGATGGCCCAGCTGCCCGTGGTGCCGTCGCTCGTGCTGCTCGACGGCAACCACGACTGGTACAGCCCGCCGCAGCCGACCCTGTTCGACGTCCCCCTGGAGGCGGGGGAGCACGAGGCGCCCGGCTGGGACGGCTGGGACGGCGTCGACGCGTGGGCGCCCGGGCCGCTCGTCCGCACGCAGATCAAGGCCGACCTGCGCTGCGCCGCGGTCGCGGCGGCGTCGGTGCTCGCCAAGACCGAGCGCGACGAGCTGATGCTCGGCCACGCCCGCGCGCACCCCGGCTACGGCTGGGAGGTCAACAAGGGCTACAGCGCCCCCGCGCACGCCGAGGCGCTCGAGCGGCTCGGTCCGTGCACCCAGCACCGGCAGAGCTGGAGCCTTCCCGGCATGATGGACGGCGACCACCCGGGCGGCACCGGCGAGCTGATCGCCGTCGCCCCCGGCGAGCCCACCGGAGAAGCGAGCGGATGAGCGCCGAGGACCTGGACGACTACGAGACCGAGATGGAGCTCGCGCTCTACCGCGAGTACCGCGACGTGGTCAGCCTGTTCAGCTACGTGGTCGAGACCGAGCGGCGCTTCTACCTCGCCAACGGGGTCGACCTGGTGCCGCGCTCGGCCGACGGCGAGGTCTGGTTCGAGCTCACCCTCACCGACGCCTGGGTCTGGGACGTCTACCGGTCCGCGCGGTTCGTGAAGTCGGTGCGGGTCGTCACCTTCAAGGACGTCAACGTCGAGGAGCTCGCGAAGAGCGACCTCGAGGTGCCCAAGGCCCCCGGCTTCGGCGGTTAGGGCACGCCCGAGCGACCCGCTCGCGCAGCTGCACCGCCGCGTCGTCCACAGGGCGCCGCGGGAGCCCGTCGTCCACAGCCGGCCCCCTCGCGCCGCCGGACGGTCGTGCCCACCGGGCAGGTTGCCGGTCGGAGGTGGTGCCGGTGGCCGGCAGGGGAGCTCGCGCAGCGCACGGCGCGGACAGGCGTCGCGAGGTGGGGCAGCGCGGTGAGGCGGTCGCGGCCGCCTACCTGCGCGACAGCGGGATGCGGGTGGTCGCCCGCAACTGGCGGTGCCGGCACGGCGAGCTCGACCTGGTCGCGCTCGACGGCGACGCGCTCGTCGCGGTCGAGGTGAAGACCCGCACCGGGCTCGGGTTCGGCCACCCCGCCGAGGCGGTGACCCGGGCCAAGCAGGCCCGGTTGCGCCGGCTCGTCGCCGAGCTGCTGCGCACCACGCCGGAGCTCGGCGGTGCCCGGCTGGGGGGCGTGGGTGCGGTCCGGGTCGACGTCGTCGCGGTCCTGGTGCGCCCGGGCTCGCCGGCGCTGGTGCAGCACCTGCGAGGTGCGGCGTGAGTGGACTGGGGCGCACGAGCGCGATGTGCCTGGTCGGCCTCGCGGCGCACCCGGTCGAGATCGAGGCGCACATCGGCGCCGGGCTGCCGTCGCTCGCGCTCGTGGGCACCCTCGACCGGTCGGTGCAGGAGGCGCGCGACCGGGTGCGGGCCGCGCTCGCGCACTGCGGCGTGCCGGTGCCGCAGCACCGGGTCACGGTGAACCTCACGCCGGCCGCGCTGCCGAAGAGCGGCAGCGGCTTCGACGCCGGCACGGCGGTGGCGGTGCTGGCGGCCGCCGGCGACCTCGACGCCGCGTCGGCCCGGCGCACCGTGCACGTCGGCGAGCTCGGCCTCGACGGCCGGCTGCGGCCCGTGCCCGGGGTGCTGCCGGTGGTGCTCGCCGCCGTCCGGGCGGGGTTCGAGCGGGTGGTGGTGCCGCACGCGAACCTGCAGGAGGCCCGGCTGGTGCCGGGCGCGCAGGTCGAGGGCGCGGTCGGGCTGGCCGAGGTGCTGCGCCTGCACGGCGCCGAGGTCGAGGAGGCCGATCCGCCACCCGCACCGGTGCCGCTGCCGCCGCGCACCGTCACCGCTGCGCCGGCGAGCGCCGTGCCCGACCTCGCCGACGTCGTCGGCCAGGAGGCGGGCCGGCACGCCCTCGAGGTGGCCGCGGCGGGTGGGCACCACCTGCTGCTCACCGGTCCGCCCGGCGCGGGCAAGACGATGCTCGCCTCGCGGCTGCCCGGCCTGCTGCCCGACCTCGACGACGACGACGCGGTGGAGGTGACGGCGGTGCACTCGGTCGCGGGCACGTTCGACCCGACGCACGGGCTGCTGCGGCGTCCGCCGTTCGAGAGCCCGCACCACAGCGCGTCCGCCGCCTCGGTCATCGGCGGCGGCAGCGGGCTGGCCGGACCGGGCGCCGCGAGCCGCGCCCACCACGGGGTGCTGTTCCTCGACGAGGCCCCCGAGTTCGGGCGCCCGGTGATCGAGGCGCTGCGCCAGCCGCTGGAGTCGGGGCGGCTCGTGCTCTCCCGTGCCCGCGGCACCGTCGTGCTGCCGGCGCGGTTCCAGCTCGTGCTCGCCGCCAACCCCTGCCCGTGCGGCTGGGCCGTCGGCCAGGGCCGCGGGTGCACCTGCGCCCCCGCCGCGCTGCTGCGGTACCGCGACAAGCTGAGCGGGCCGCTGCTCGACCGGGTCGACCTGCAGGTCGAGCTGTTCGGCGCGGCAGCCCACCAGGTGCGCACCGGCGAGCCGGGGGAGCCGACGGCGGTCGTCGCCGCCCGGGTGCGCACCGCCCGCGCGGCGCAGCGGGAGCGGTGGGCCGGGTCCGGCTGGAAGCTGAACGGGTCGGCGCCCGGACCGGCGCTGCGCTCGCGGTGGCGGCTGGGGCCCGCGACCACCGCGTTCCTCGACCGCGAGCTCGAGCGCGGGCTGCTGACCCTGCGCGGCTACGACCGGGTGCTGCGGGTCGCGTGGACGATCGCCGACCTCGCCGTCGCCACCGTGCCGGACGCCGACCACTGCGGCACCGCGCTGGTGATGCGGCAGCGGCTGGCGGCGGCCGCGTGAGCGCCGCGGTGGCCGGCGCGGCACGCGTGCCCGATTGGCTCGACGACGACCGGCTGGCCCGGGCCGCGTGGAGCCGCGTGGTCGAGCCGACCGACC
>NZ_BAAHAF010000167.1:0-917 GCF_054777815.1 Angustibacter speluncae
CCGCGTCCGGCGAGGGTTCCGGCCCCGGCGGCGAGGGTCCCGGCTCCGGCGAGGCGACGCGTCGGCGCCGCCGTCGACGCCGATGACGCTCCGGCGGCGGCGCGGGTTCCGGCGACGGCGGTGCCCAGCCCGCCGAGCAGGGCTGAGCCGGCCGGTCAGCCGAGGGCGTCGACCCGGTCGACGCCCACCTGCACCCACCGGCGCAGGCCGTCGTCGGTGACGACGGCCTCGGGGTGCACGTGCAGCCACCCGGTGGCCGGGCGCCCCCGCATGAGCTGCTGCTCGACACCGGGCTCGGCCAGGTGCCGCTCGGCGTCGTCGGGGTCGCAGCGCAGCAGCAGCCCGCCCTGCCCCGACACGGCGACCGCCATCTGCCCGCCGAGCAGGAAGGCGAGCCCGCCGAACATCGGCGTCTCGCTCACCCCCTCGCGGGTCGCGAGCCGCGCGCGGACGCGCTCCGCCAGGTCCTCGTCGTAGGCCACGGGGTCACCGTGACGCGCCGGGGCGACCCGGGGCAAGGTCCGGCCGGGCGGTGCAGGGCTCCACTACCCTCGGCGACCGTGCCCGTCGCCCGTCCCACCCTCGTCGCCGAGGCCCGCCGCGTCGCGGACGGGCTCGCGACGCGCTGGGAGCGCGTGGGCGTGCACGTGCTCCTCGCGGACCGGCTGCGCTGCCTGGCGGCGCCCGGTGCGAGCAGCGTGCAGGACGGCGCGCGGCCCGGCGAGGACCCGGTCGGTCGCGCCCTCGCCTCGGGCGCCACGGTGGTCGACGACGGCCTGGTCCACGCCCCGGTCGTGCTCGGGGGCGGTGCCGTCGTGCTCGTGACGGCGGGCGCCACCGACGCGGCCCTGGTGGCCGCGGCACGGGCGGCGGCGGAGGCCGCCGCGGACGACCTGGCCGGCGCCCTCACCGCGCTC
>NZ_BAAHAF010000168.1:0-28538 GCF_054777815.1 Angustibacter speluncae
GTACGGCGCGCCCGCGACGTCCGTGCCGGTGAAGCACGAGGCGTCGGCCGGGACGCTCGGCGGGTCGGCGGGCGCGAGCCGCTCCTGCGTCGCCTCGGCCAGCGGCGAGAGCGCGACTGCGGCACCCGCACCGGACGGCGCGACCTGCACGGCGAGGCCGGCGCCGCCCGCCACGAGTGCGGCACCGAGCACGACGACGAGGGTGGCTCGGCCGGTCGGGCGACGTCGGGGCGACGAGGTGGTCACCTGATCAGCGTAACGCCGCGCGACCGCCCGGCGAACCCCGCGGGCGGGGACGGGGGCGGACGGCCTCCGCACGACCCGATCGGTCCCGCACACCCGTCCGGACGGGTGTGCGGGACAGCAGGCGTGGGGCGACGGCCCCACGCCCGTCCCGCCCGCCCCACGACCCGCGGCTAGGGTCGCGACCATGCCCGGAACCGTGCCGTCCCCCGCTCCCCCGCCGTCCCCCTCGATCGGCCGTCCGGTGCACCTCGACACCGCCGAGGTCGACGCCCTGCGCACCGCCGCGGCGTACGCCGCCACCTGGGTCGACCTGCGCCGCCGCACCCTCCAGGTCCCCGGCGTCCAGGTCGCGGTCGCGGTGCGCGGCGAGGTGCTGCTCGAGCACGCGTCCGGCTGGGCCCGCCTGCCCGGCACCGACGGCGACGACGACGGCGGCGAGCAGCTGCGCACCGACCACCTGTTCCGCATCGCCTCGCACTCCAAGACCTTCACCGCGACGGCGCTCATGGTCCTCGTCCGCCGCGAGGCCCTGCGGCTCGACGACACCGTCGGGCAGCACGTGCCCGAGCTCGCGGGCAGCGCGGTCGGCGACCGCACGCTCGCCGAGCTGCTCGCCCACGGCGGCGGCGTCGTCCGCGACACCCACGACAGCTCGTTCTGGGTGCTCGAGCGACCGTTCCCCGACCGCGAGGCCCTGGTGGCCGCGGCGCACGACGACGCGGACGTGCTGCCGGCGAACGTCCAGTTCAAGTACTCGAACATCGGCTACGGCCTGCTCGGCCTGGTGATCGAGGCGGTCAGCGGCCGCTCGTACCGGCAGTTCCTCACCGAGCACGTGCTCGAGCCGCTCGGGCTGCGCGACACCGGTCCCGAGCTCGACCGCAGCCGCCTCGCGGAGTACGCCACCGGGTACTCCTCCCGCGTCCACACCGAGCGCCGGGTGCCCATCGACACCGTCGACACCGCGGCCCTGGCCTCGGCCACGGGCTTCTGGTCCACAGCGCGCGACCTCACCCGCTACGCCGCCTCGCACGTGCTCGGCGGCGACGGCCCGCTCGACGACGCCGCCCGCCGGCGCCTGCACCGCGTGCAGTGGGACGTGCCGGGCGGGTCGGAGCGCTACGGCCTCGGGTTCGGCGTGACGAAGGTCGGCGAGCGCACCCTGGTCGGGCACGGCGGCGGCTTTCCCGGCCACATCACCCGCACCGTCCTCGACCCCCGCGACGGCGTCACCGTCGTGGTGCTGACGAACGCGATCGACGGCCCGGCCGAGGAGCTCGCGATCGGGGTGGTGAAGCTGCTCGACCACGCGCTGGCCGCCCACCGCGGCGGCGCCGACGACGCGCCGCGCGACCTGACCGGCCTGACCGGACGGTTCTCGACGCTGTGGGGCGTGGCCGACCTGGTCGACCTCGGCGGCCGCCTGCACCGGCTGGCCCCGAACCAGGCCGACCCCACCGCCGGCGCCGCGACGCTCGAGGTGCTCGACGACGACACCGCCCGCATCGCCGACGGCAACGGCTACGGCTCGCCCGGCGAGCTCGTGCACTGGGAGCGGGGCGAGGACGGCGCGGTCACGGCCGTGCGCATCGCGGGCGGGCGGCACGTGCGGTTCGAGGAGCAGGTGCGCGCCCTCGAGGCCACCGACCGGGTGCGCGCGCCGTCGTCCTGACGGGCGCGTGGGCGGCTACTGCCGCCAGACCAGCACGAGGGCGCGGTCGTCGCTCTCGTCCGAGCGCAGGGCGTCGACGATGCGGTCGGCACCGCCCTTGAAGCCGCCGCGGCGCACGAGCCGCTCGGCCTCGCCCATCAGCCGGTCGATGCCGAGGTCGAGGTCGCGGCCGGGCGTCTCGACCAGGCCGTCGGTGTAGAACAGCAGCGCGTCGCCGGTGTCGAGACGGCCCTCGTGGGCGGGGAACTGGACGCCGTCCATCACGCCCAGCACCGGGCCGTGCACGTCGCGCAGCAGCTCCCAGATGCCGGAGCCCGCGTGGTAGTGCGCCGCGGGCGGGTGGCCCGCGCTGGCGATGCGGTAGTAGCCGCTGGACAGGTCGAGGCACAGGTGCATCGCGGTGGCGAAGCCCTCGGCCCAGCGCTGGCGGAGCAGGTAGGCGTTGGCGGCCGGCAGGAACTCGCTCGGCGGCATCGCCCCCAGCAGCCCGCCGAACGCCCCGGACAGCAGCAGCGCGCGGGTGCCCGCCGCCTGCCCCTTGCCGGAGACGTCGACCATCGCCATCTCGAGCTGGGTGTCGTCGGCCGACCGCGACGACACCAGGAAGTCGCCGGAGAACGAGTCGCCGTACGCCGAGCGCAGCGTGGCCTCGACCGACCAGTGCGCCGGCAGGCCCGACACCCGGCCCTGGGACCGGAGCCGGTCGCGCAGGTCGACCAGCATCGCCTCGCCGGCCGTGCCCTGGACGCCGAGCCGCTCGCGGCTGCGGGCGAACAGGTAGACCAGGATCGCGGTGGCGGTGATGACGCCCAGCGTGCCGGGCGAGATCGGCTCGTCGCGCACCGAGCGCGCGAACACGATCGCCGACCCGACGACCAGGTACAGCAGCATGAGCGCGCGCACCCGCAGGAAGAAGCCGCCGAGCATGAGCACCACGGCCAGGATCGACAGCGGGACGACCCGTTCGTTGATGACGTTCACGAAGCAGGCGACCACCGTCAGACCGGTGAGCAGCACGAGCTGCAGCGGCTGGGACGTCGCGACCTGCTTGCGCAGCACGCGCAGGCCGACGGGGGTGCGCCGCCGCGGACGTGCGCGGGGACGCACCCGTCCCACGAGCGGCTGCTCCACGACGCCGAATCTAGCCGAGGTGCCCGACGTCGGTGACGCGGTGAGGGCGAGCGCGGCCGCGCCGGCGCTGTGCTCCACGGGTCGGGACCGCAGGGGGGACGCGTGCCGCGCCCGGTGCGCCGGGACCACGACGTGTCGTCCGGCCATGGCGTAGTTATGCCAGACGGCTAAGTCGGATGCCAGCAGCCACGACGGGCTGCCAGCCTGTCCGGCATGGGTGCAGAGCAGCGCGACGGCGCAGGGACGGTGCAGGTGGTCGGGGTCGGGCCCGACCGACGGACCGAGGTCGAGGACCTCATGCAGTGGGTGTGGGCCGCGACCGACGAGTGGGTCGACGACGACTACCTCGGCCACGAGTGGGACCGCACCCGCATCGCCAAGGTCGGCGACGCCGACGCCGGGATCTACTCGGCCTACACGATGCGGATGAGCGTGCCGGGCGGCGAGGTGCCGGCGTCGGGGCTCACCTGGGTGGGGGTGCACCCGCAGCACCGGCGCAAGGGCGTGCTGCGGGCGATGATCGCCGACCACTTCGCCGAGATCGCCGAGCGCGGCACCGAGCCGGTCTCGGTGCTCTGGGCCGCCGAGCCCGAGATCTACCCGCGCTTCGGGTACGGCCTGGCCGCCAACGTCCTGCGCTTCACGATCCCCCGCAAGGCGCGGATGCGCGACGTCGCCGGTACCGACGGCCTGCGGGTGCGGCTCGAGAACGCCGACGTCGACCGGCACGCGACGGTCGTCGACGAGGTCTACGAGGCGTACCGCGCCGCGCACCCGGGCACGGTCTCGCGCGGGACGCCCGACCGCGTCCGCTCGCTGCTCGCCGACCCGAAGGAGTGGCGGCAGGGACGGGAGCGCAAGAAGGTGCTGCTGGTCGAGGACGGCGACGGCCGCGCCCGCGCGGCGGCGATCTTCCGCCGCAAGGAGGGCTGGGAGGACACCGGCCCGGACGGCACCGTGGCGGTGCTGCAGGCGTGGGGGCTCGACGCCGCGGCGAACCGCGTGCTCTGGGGGACGCTCACCGACCTCGACCTGATGAGCAAGGTCACCACCGACCTGCGTCCGGTCGACGACCCGCTGCTGCACCTGCTCACCGACCTGCGGGCCGCCAAGGTGCTGCTCACCGACTCGCTCTGGCTGCGGCTCGTCGACCTGCCGGCCGCCTTGGTCGCGCGCACCTACTCGTCCGCGGTCGACGTCGTGCTCGAGGTCGCCGACGACCTGCTGCCCGCCAACGCGGGCCGCTGGCGGCTGCGGGTCGGCGCCGACGGCACGGGCGCGACCTGCGAGCGCACCGACGACGAGCCGGCGCTGCGGCTCGACGTGCGCGACCTCGGCGCGCTCTACCTGGGGGGCCAGGGCCTGCTGCAGCTGGTCGGCGCGGGCGCGGTCGAGGTGCTCGACCCCGCCGCGGTCGAGCCGACTGCACGGGCGTTCTCCTGGTACGCCGCGGCCACCAACGGCTCGCACTTCTGAGCCGGGCGGCGCCGTCCGGTCAGGAGCCGAGGGCGTCGACCAGGTCGATGCGGCGCTGGTGGCGCTCCTGGCCGGAGAACGGCTCGGCGAGGAACGCGTCGACGATCGCGAGCGCCTCGTCGGTGCTGTGCTGGCGCGCGCCGATGCCGACCACGTTCGCGTCGTTGTGCTGGCGCGCCAGCCGGGCGGTGTCGAGGTTCCAGGCCAGCGCGGCGCGGGCGCCGCGGGCCTTGTTCGCCGCGATCTGCTCGCCGTTGCCGGACCCGCCGACCACGACGCCGAGGCTGCCCGGGTCGGCGACGACGGCCTGCGCCGCCTCGTAGCACGGCTGCGGGTAGTCGTCCTCGGGGTCGAGCGCCTGCGGGCCGTGGTCGACGACCTCGTGCCCGGCGTCCGCCAGGTGGGCCTTCAGGGTCTGGACGAGCTCGAAACCGGCGTGGTCGTAACCGAGGTGGACGCGCATGGGCGCCAGTGTGCCAGCGGCCGGCACCCCGGTGGTCCGGGGTGCCGGCCGCGGCGCGACGGCAGGGGCTCAGTCGAAGATCGGGTCCTCGTCGCGGGTGCGCTTCAGCTCGTAGAAGCCGGGGGTCTGCGCGACGGCGAGGACGCCGTCCCACAGCTTGCCGGCCGCGTCGCCCTTGGGCGCCGGGGTGACGACAGGACCGAAGAACGCGGTCCCCTCGACGGCGATGACGGGGGTGCCGACGTCCTGGCCCACGCGGTCGATGCCCTCCTTGTGCGAGGCGCGCAGCGCCTCGTCGTGGGCGTCGGAGTCGCCCGCCTCGATCAGCTCGGCCGGCAGGCCGACCTCCTCGAGGGCGGCGACGACGGCCGCGCGGTAGTCCTTCTCGCCGCCGGGGTGCACGCGGGTGCCGATCGCCGTGTAGAGCGGGCCGACGACGTCCTCGCCGTGCGCGAGCCGCGCGGCGGTGACCACGCGGACCGGCAGCCACGCCTTGTCCATCAGCTCGCGGTAGTTCTCGGGCAGGTCGGCGTCCTCGTTCAGCACGGACAGGCTCATCACGTTCCAGCGCACCTGCACGTCGCGGACCTGCTCGACCTCGAGCATCCATCGCGAGGTCATCCACGCCCAGGGGCACACCGGGTCGAACCAGAAGTCGACGGTCGTCCGCTCGCTCACTACCTGTCCTCTCGTCGGGGGGCGGCCTGCCGGCCGCGGCACGGTGTGGTCAATCGGGGTGTCCGTGCCACTATTCCCTCGACGTGACCGTGCGGCGGCGGGGGGACTCCGGCCGCCGCACGTGCTCGCCGCACCGGCCCGCGCCACCCGCGGCGGGCCGCCACCGCGACCGCGCGCCCACCCGGCGCGGGAAGGACTCCCCTGTGCCCGGCACCAACCTGACCCGCACCGAGGCGCGCGAGCGCGCCGGCCTGGTCGAGGTCTCGTCCTACGACGTCGACCTCGACCTGACCACCGGCGACGAGACGTTCGCGAGCACCACGACGGTGCGGTTCACCTGCTCCGACCCCGGCGCGTCGACCTTCGTCGACCTGATCGCCCCGCGGGTGCGCTCGGTGCGGCTCAACGGCCGCGACCTCGACCCCGCCGAGGTCGCCGACGGCGCCCGCATCGCGCTGCCCGACCTGGCCGCCGAGAACGAGCTCGTGGTCGTCGCCGACGCCGCGTACATGCACACCGGGGAGGGCCTGCACCGCTTCGTCGACCCGGTCGACAAGGAGGTGTACCTCTACTCGCAGTTCGAGGTCGCCGACGCGCGCCGGGTGTTCACCTGCTTCGACCAGCCCGACCTCAAGGCCACCTACGCGTTCACGGTCACCGGCCCGAAGCACTGGCGGGTGGTGTCGAACTCCCCCACCCCCACCCCGGAGGAGCTGCCCGGCACCGGGTCGGCGGTGTGGCGGTTCGCGCCGACCCCGCGGCTGTCGACCTACGTCACCGCGATCATCGCCGGCCCCTACAAGGGCAGCACCGGCGAGCTCACCAGCGCCGACGGCCGCACCATCCCGCTCGGGGTGTTCTGCCGCGCCTCGCTCGCCGAGCACCTCGACGCCGACGAGCTCATGCACATCACCCGGCAGGGCTTCGAGCACTACGAGCGGCTGTTCGACCGCGCCTACCCGTTCGAGAAGTACGACCAGGTCTTCGTCCCGGAGTTCAACGCCGGCGCGATGGAGAACGCGGGCGCCGTCACCTTCCTCGAGGGCTACGTGTTCCGGTCGAAGGTGCCCGAGGCGATGGTCGAGCGGCGCGGCCTCACCGTCCTGCACGAGCTCGCCCACATGTGGTTCGGCGACCTGGTCACCATGCGCTGGTGGGACGACCTGTGGCTCAACGAGTCGTTCGCCGAGTACACCTCGACCCTCTGCATGTCCGAGTCGACCCGCTGGGACCGCGCGTGGACGACGTTCTCGTCCATGGAGAAGTCGTGGGCGTACCGGCAGGACCAGCTGCCGTCGACGCACCCGATCGTGGCCGACATCCGCGACCTCGAGGACGTCGAGGTCAACTTCGACGGCATCACCTACGCCAAGGGCGCGAGCGTGCTGAAGCAGCTCGTCGCCTGGGTCGGGCGCGAGGAGTTCGACGAGGGCGTGCGGCGCTACTTCCGCAAGCACGCCTTCGGCAACACCGAGCTGAAGGACCTGCTCGCCGAGCTCGAGGAGACCTCCGGCCGCGACCTGTCGTCGTGGGCGCGGGTGTGGCTGCAGCAGGCCGGCATCACCACGCTGCGGCCCGTGGTCGAGGCCGCCGACGGCACGATCACCTCGCTGGCCGTGCAGCAGGAGGTGCCGGACGAGCACCCCGTGCAGCGTCCGCACCGCCTCGCCGTGGCCGGGTACGACGTCGCCGCGAACGGCCGGATGGAGCGCACCTGGCGGATCGAGCTCGACGTCGACGGCGAGCGCACCGAGGTGCCCGACGCCGCCGGCAAGCCCGTCCCGGCGCTGCTGCTGGTGAACGACGACGACCTCGCCTACGCCAAGATCCGCCTCGACGACGCCTCGATGGCGACCGCCGTGCACCACCTCGGCGCCTTCGACGACTCGCTGCCGCGCGCGCTGGTGTGGGGCGCCGCGTGGGACATGACCCGCGACGCCGAGATGGCGCCGCGCGACTTCGTCGAGCTGGTCTGCGAGAACATCGCGGTCGAGACCGACTCGTCGGTGGTGCTGACGGTGCTGCGCCAGCTGGCCACGACGGTGAGGTTCTACGTCCACCCCGACCACCGGCTCGAGGTCTCCGACCAGGTCGGCACCCGGTTGCTCGCCCTGGCCGAGCAGGTCGAGGCCGGCAGCGACCTGCAGCTGCAGCTGGTGAAGTTCGGCGTCACCTACGCCCGCACGCCGGAGCACGTAGCGCGGGTGCGCGGGCTGCTCGAGGGCTCCGCGCCGCTCGAGGGCCTCACGGTCGACACCGACCTGCGCTGGGAGCTGCTCACCGCGCTGGTCGCGGCCGGGGACGCCGGCGAGGACGAGATCGAGCGCGAGCTCGAGCGCGACGACACCGCGACCGGCCAGCGCGCCGCCGCCTCGGCCCGGGCCGCGATCCCGACGCCCGAGGCCAAGGAGCGGGTCTGGAACCAGGTCGTCGAGTCCGACGACCTGCCGAACGCGATGCAGGCCTCGGTGATCGCCGGCTTCGGCCGGGTGCACGACACCGAGCTGATCGAGCCGTTCGTCGACCGCTACTTCGAGGCGCTGCAGCCGGTCTGGACCGGCCGCACGAACGAGATGGCGCAGCAGATCGTGGTCGGGCTCTACCCCGCCGCGCTCGCCGGCAGCGACCTGCTGGCCAAGACCGACGCGTGGCTCGACTCCTCCGGCGTCGAGCTGCCCGCGCTCAAGCGGCTGACGGTCGAGAACCGCGACACCGTCCGCCGCGCGCTGGCCGCCCAGGAGCGCGACCGGGCCTGAGCTCCCCCTGTTCGCTCACCACGTTCGGTTGGTGACCGGCCACTCCACGTGGCGTGCGCGCCACGTGGAGTAGGTGCTCACCAACTGAACGTGGTGAACGGACGGGCGTCAGGCCCGGCGGCTGACCGCCTCGGCGAGCGAGAGCGCCCGGGGACGGGTGAGCAGGTCCTCGAGCAGCACCGGCAGCCCGGAGCCGTCGGCGAGCGGCATCTGCCAGTTCGGGTACTCGGTGTTCGTGCCCGGCTGGTTCTGCGGCCGGCGGTCGCCCACGGCGTCGGCCAGCTGGACGCCGAGCAGCCGCGACGGCGCCCAGGTGAGCAGCTTGTGCAGCGCCTCGACGACCTGGCGCTCGGTGGGGTCGTCGGGCAGCAGCGAGCGGCGGCGCAGCAGGTCGAGCACCTGCGCCCGCTCGGCCTCGTCGATGCGCCGCTCCTCGTCGACCTCGCGGGTCAGCAGCCCGAGCCGCGCGCGCAGGTCGACGTGCTCGCCGGCCAGGTACCCCGCGGTCGGCGGCAGGTCGTGGGTGGTGACGGTGGCCAGGCACAGCTCGCGCCACTGCTCGGGCTCCAGCGGCTCGCCGTCCTCGTCCTTCTCGAACCACAGGATCGAGGTGCCGAGCACGCCGCGGTCGGCGAGCACCTCGCGCACCCACGGCTCGACGACGCCGAGGTCCTCGCCGACGACGAAGGCGCCGGCGCGGTGCGCCTCGAGGCAGAGGATGCCGAGCAGGGCCTCGTGGTCGAACCGCACGTACGTGCCCTGGTCCGGCGGGGCGCCCTCCGGGATCCACCACAGCCGGAACAGGCCCATCACGTGGTCGACGCGCACGCCGCCCGCGTGCCGCAGGACGGTGCGGAGCATGTCGCGGTACGCCGCGTAGCCGCTGGCGGCCAGCGTGTCCGGGCGCCACGGCGGCTGGCTCCAGTCCTGGCCCTGCTGGTTGAACGCGTCCGGGGGCGCGCCGACGCTGACGCCGCGCGCCAGCGCGGGTCCGAGCGCCCAGGTGTCGGCGCCGTCGGGGTGCACGCCCACGGCCAGGTCGACCACGACGCCGAAGGCCATGCCCGCCTCGAGGGCGGTGCGCTGCGCGCCGGCGAGCTGCTCGTCGGCCACCCACTGGAGCCACTTGTGGAACTCGATCCGGTCGGCGAGGCGCCGGCTGAGCCGCGCCACCTCCTCGGACGCCGGGTCGCGCACGTCGGCGGGCCACTGCGAGGCCGGCAGGCCCAGGTGCTCGGCGAGCGCGTTCCAGGTGGCGAACCCGGTGAGTCCCTCGCCCTCCTGCTCGCAGAACCGGCGGAACCCCGCCTCGCGGGCCGGCGAGCGGGGCGCGGCGTACACGGTCGCGAGCGCCTCGCGCTTGGCCGTCCAGGCGGCGTCGCGGTCGATGCCTGCGCCCGACGCGGACGCCGCCCGCAGCTCCTCGGCCTGCCACTCGATCAGGGCGCGCGCGGTGCTCGGCAGGTACGCCGTCTCGCGGACGTCCTCGACCCGGATGTAGAGCGGGTTCACGAAGCGGCGGGTGGTGGGCAGGTAGGGCGAGGGCTCCATCCGGCCGACCGGCTCGGCCGCGTGCAGCGGGTTCACCAGCAGGAAGTCGGCGCCGAGCTCGGCGCCGCTCCAGGCGGCGAGCTCGGACAGGTCGGCGAGGTCGCCGACGCCCCAGGACGCGCGCGAGCGCACCGAGTACAGCTGGGTCATGAAGCCCCAGCGCTGCTGGTCCCACACCTGCTCGGGCAGCTCCATCTGCCGTGGGGTGACCACGAGCGGGCAGGTCGTGCGTCCGGACGGGGTGGTGGCGACCAGCTCGTGCCAGCCGAGCGGCAGGTCGGCCGGGACGCGGAACGTCGCCTCGCCGAGCGCGACGCCGTCGACCGTGCGCGGCGGCACCCACTTGTCGACCTGCCCGGTCTCGCGGTGGGTGCCGTCCTCGAGGACGATCTCGAGGTCGGCGGGGTCGCCGTCGGTGACGTGCACCGGGACGACCGCGGTCTCGCCGGAGCGGACCACCACCACCGGCGGCAGGGTGCGGCGCCAGGGCTCCTCGTCGGCGTCGGCCAGCGCCCGCTCGACCTGCTCGGCCGACGACGCGTCGACGCCGAGGGCGCCGAGGACGGCCACGACGGTCGACTCGGGGACGAGGACGTGCGCGCCCTGCCAGTCCCAGTACTCGGTCGCGACGCCGTACCGCGCGGCGAGCTCGTCGAGCCGCGGCGTGCGCTGTGCGGTGTCGTCGTCCACGACGTCCGATCCTGCCAGACCTGGGCCCGCCCGCCTCGCCGACCGGCCGCGCGGCGCGCGGCGTCGCGCAGCCGTCGGTGCGAGGTCGGTGGACCGTAGGGTGGCTCACCGTGAGCGACTCCCCCCAGCACCCACCGGCCGCGTACCCGCCGGCCGAGCGGCTCGACCTGGTCGAGGAGCTGCCCGCGGCCCCGGGCGTCCCGGTCGCCGACCCCTACCGCTGGCTCGAGCAGGCCGACGACCCGCGCACCGTCGCGTGGTCGGCGGCGCAGGACGAGCTGCTGGCGGCGCACCGCACGCGCTGGACGACGCGGGGGCACTTCGCGTCCCGCGTCACCGAGCTGCTCGGTGCCGGCGTGGTCGGACCGCCGGTGTGGCGCGGCGACCGCGTGTTCTTCACCCGCCGCACGGCGCAGCAGGAGCACGCCGTGCTGCACGTGCGCGAGACCGGGCCCGACGGCGATCAGGTCGAGCGCGTGCTCGTCGACCCGATGGCGCTCGACCCGCGCGGCACGACCACCCTCGACAGCTGGCAGCCCAGCAAGGAGGGCCACCTGCTCGCCTACCAGGTCAGCGAGGGCGGCAGCGAGGAGTCGGTGCTGCGGGTGGTGGACGTCGCCACCGGCGAGACCGTCGACGGCCCGATCGACCGCGCCCGCTACTCCCCCGTCGCGTGGCTCGTCGGCGGCGAGGCGTACTTCTACGTGCGCCGGCTGGCGCCCGAGCTCGTGCCGGACGACGAGCAGCAGTACCACCGCCGGATCTGGTTCCACCGCGTCGGCGCCGACCCCGCCACCGACGTCGAGGTGTTCGGCGCCGGCCGCGCGATCACCTCGTACTACGGCGTCTCGGTCTCCTGGGACGGCCGCTGGCTCGTGGTGAGCGCCGCCGAGGGCACCGACCCGCGCAACGACGCCTACCTCGCCGACCTCTCGCTCGGCGACCCGTCGGCCCCGGCGCTGGTCGACGTCGTCGTCGGCCACGACGCCCGCACCAGCGCCCACGTCGGGCGGGACGGACGGCTCTACCTCGGCACCGACCTCGACGCCCCGCGCGGGCGCCTCGCCGTCGCCGACCCGGCGACCCCCGGCCCGGAGCACTGGACCGACCTGGTGGCGCAGCGCGACGACGCCGTGCTCGAGGACTACCTGGTGCTCGACGGCGCCGACCTCGCCGACGACCCGCGCCTGCTCGTCTCCTGGACGCGGCACGCGGTCTCGGCGGTCACCGAGCACGACCTGGCGTCCGGCACCGAGCGCGGCGAGCTCGCGCTGCCGGGCATCGGGTCGGTCGGCGGGCTGCTCGGGCGGCCCGAGGGCGGCCACGAGGCGTGGTTCACCTACACCGACCACAGCCAGGTGCCGCACGTGTACCGGTACGACGCGACGACGGCCGAGGTGACGCTGTTCGCGTCCCCGCCGGGCGTGGTCGAGGTGCCCGCCGTCACCACCCGGCAGGTCGCGTACGAGAGCGCCGACGGCACCACCGTGCGGATGTTCGTCACCGCGCGCACCGACGCGCTCGACGAGACCGGTCGGCCCCGGCTGGCCGCCCCCACGGTGCTCTACGGCTACGGCGGCTTCGGCATCTCGATGACGCCCGGCTACTCGGCCGGCCTGCTCGCCTGGGTCGAGGCGGGTGGCGTCTACGCGGTCGCCGGGCTGCGCGGCGGCGGCGAGGAGGGCGAGGACTGGCACCGCGCGGGCATGCTCGGCAGCAAGCAGAACGTCTTCGACGACTTCCACGCCGCTGCAGAGCGTCTGGTTGCCGACGGCTGGACGACGCCCGACCGGCTCGCGATCTCCGGCGGCTCCAACGGCGGGCTGCTCGTCGGGGCGGCGGTGACCCAGCGTCCCGAGCTGTTCGCGGCGGTCGTCTGCTCGGCGCCCCTGCTCGACATGGTGCGGTACCAGCTGCACGGGCTCGGGGTCTCGTGGACCGGCGAGTACGGCGACGCGAACGACCCCGAGCAGCTCGCCTGGCTGCTGCGGTACTCGCCGTACCACCGGGTGGTCGACGGCACGGCGTACCCCGCTACGTTGTTCACGGTGTTCGACCGCGACTCGCGCGTCGACCCGCTGCACGCACGCAAGCTGTGCGCGGCCCTGCAGGCCGCCACCTCCTCGGACGCCGACGCGCGTCCGGTGCTGCTGCGCCGTGAGTCCGACGTCGGCCACGGTGCCCGGGCCCTGAGCCGGTCGGTCGAGCTGTCCGCCGACACGCTGGCCTTCATGGCCCACCAGACCGCCCTGACCGTCGCGACCCCGGAGCCGCCCGCGTGATCCCTGCCGTCCTCCTGACCTCGTCCAGCACCCCGTCGCCGTCGCCGAGCGGATCGGTCCTGCCCGACGACCTGCTGTCCGGCGCGTCCGCCGCCTGCAGCGACGGGTCGACGATCTGCCGCTGGGTCGTCGACGCCACCGGCAGCCGCGTCGCCGGCGAGTGGGCCGAGCTGCTGGTCGGCACGCCCCTGCGGATCGTGCTGATCCTGCTGATCGGGTTCGTGGCGCGGCTGGTGCTGCACAAGGTGATCCGCCAGGTCGAGGACCGCATCGCCGCCGACCGCCCGGCCTCGTCGACCGACGGCGACCGCCCGCGCAGCCGGTACGAGGCGATCCTCGGGCACAGCCCGCTGGCATCCGAGCGACGGGTGCAGCGTGCCCGCACGATGGGCACGGTGCTGCGCAGCGTCTCGACCGGCGTCATCGCCGCGATCGTCGTGCTGATGGTCCTCGGCGAGATCGGGCTGAACATCGGCCCGCTGCTGGCGTCGGCCGGGATCCTCGGTGTCGCACTGGGTTTCGGCGCACAGTCGTTGGTGAAGGACTTCCTGTCCGGTCTGTTCATGATCGTCGAGGACCAGTACGGCGTCGGCGACGTGGTCGACCTCGGCGAGGCCACGGGCACGATCGAGGCCGTCGGCCTGCGGGTCACGCGGCTGCGGTCGGTCGACGGCACGGTCTGGTACGTGCCGAACGGCCAGATCCAGCGGGTGGGCAACCAGTCGCAGGGCTGGGCGCGCGCGGTGCTCGACATCGGCGTCGCCTACCGCGAGGACGTCGCGCGGGTGCAGTCGCTGCTGACCCAGGTGGGCCACGACCTGCACGCCGACCCCGACTGGGCGGCGCTGATCATGGAGGAGCCCGAGGTCTGGGGCGTCGAGGCCCTGTCGGCCGACTCGGTCGTCGTCCGCATCGTGGTGAAGACCGTCCCGCTCGAGCAGTGGACGGTCGCCCGCGAGCTGCGGCGCCGCATCAAGGCCGCGTTCGACGCCGAGGGCATCGAGATCCCGTTCCCCCAGCGCACGGTGTGGATGCGCGACGAGCGCGAGCGCACCTCGCGCGAGCCCGCGGACGACTGAGCGGACGTGCTCACCGCCTCGACCGTCGCCGACGACACGACCGTCCTGGTCGGGGCGTTCGCCGGTCTGGCCGCGGTGCTCGACTTCGTCGTCAAGGTCGTCGCGCTCGGGCTGGTGCCGCAGGACCGCCGCCCGTCGTCGGCGTGGGGCTGGCTGCTGCTGATCTTCTTCCTGCCGTTCGTCGGCGTCGTGGTGTTCCTGCTCATCGGCAGCCCGTTCGTCGACGGCCGACGTCGCCGCGAGCAGGCCGAGGTCGAGCAGGTGATCCGGGAGCGGTCGCGCGACCTGCCGGACGCCTTCCCGAGCGGCGAGGTGCGCCGCTGGCTGCGGTCGGCGCTGGTGCTGAACCGCCGGCTGGGGTCGCTGCCCGCGGTGGCGGGCAACCGGGTCGACATGGTGCCGGGGTACGACGACGCGATCGCGCAGATGGCCGAGGCCGTCGACGAGGCCCGCGACTTCGTGAACGTGCAGTTCTACATCCTCGCCCACGACGAGGCGACGCAGCCGTTCTGGGACGCCGTCACCCGCGCCACCGCCCGCGGGGTGCCGGTGCGGGTGCTGTTCGACCACATCGGCACCTGGCGCACGGGCGGGTACCGGCGGCTCACCCGCGCGCTCGACGCCACCGGCGCCGAGTGGCACGAGATGCTGCCGATCCACCCCCTGCGCGGCCGGTGGCGCCGGCCCGACCTGCGCAACCACCGCAAGATCGTGGTGATCGACGACGAGGTCGCCTTCACCGGGTCGCAGAACCTCATCGACGCCGGGTACCACCGCCGGGGTGCCCGGCGGTGGAAGGAGCTCGTGGTGCGGGTCGAGGGTCCGGTGGTGCTGTCGCTCAACTCGGTCTTCGCGACCGACTGGTACGTCGAGACGCACGAGCGCCTCGACCACCAGTTCGTCTCGCGCGAGGACGCGCAGCCGGACGCCGACGCCCCCGGCGACCTGATCTGCCAGGTGCTGCCCAGCGGCCCGGGGTTCCCGCAGGAGAACAACCTGCGGATGTTCAACACGCTGATCTACGGTGCGCGCGAACGGCTCTCGATCGCCAGCCCGTACTTCGTGCCGGACGAGTCGCTGCTCTACGCCATCACGACGGCGGCGCAGCGCGGCGTCGCGGTCGAGCTGTTCGTCAGCGAGCGCAGCGACCAGTTCATCGTGCAGCGCGCCCAGAACTCCTACTACGACACGCTGCTCGCGGCCGGGGTGCGCATCTTCCAGTACCCGGCGCCCGCGGTGCTGCACTCCAAGCACCTGTCGGTCGACGACGCCGTCGCGGTGATCGGGTCGTCCAACCTCGACGTGCGCTCGTTCACGCTGAACTTCGAGGTGTCGCTGGTCTGCACCGGCGGCGACGTCGTCCGCCGGGTGCGCGACGTCGAGGACGACTACCGCGCGGTCAGCACCGAGCTCACCGCCGAGCGGTGGCGCGGCCGCCCGCTGTGGTCGCGCTACGTCGACAACGTGATGCGGCTGACGTCCGCCCTGCAGTAGCGCCGGTCAGCGGTCGGTGGCGGTCAGCCAGACCGCGCGGTACGGCGGCAGGAGCACCGCGTGGTCGTCGCGCTCGGGCGGCCCGCCGAGCAGGTGGTCGTGCAGGTGGTCGAGGTCGAGGCCGAGCTCGTCGAGCCACCAGTCGGGCACGCCGCTCCAGGTCTCGGCGGTGTTGTACAGGCCGAGCAGCAGGCCCAGCGGGTGCCGCCGCAGCACGCCGAGGACGGCCCGGTCGGGCGTCCCCACGGCCTCGGACGCGACCGACGCGTGCAGGTGCGGGAGCCCGGCCCGTACCCGGGTGAGGTGCCGCAGGCCGGCGAGCGCGAGTCCGCGTGGTGACGCCGGGTCGGCCTCGGCGGCGGCGAGCGCGGCGTCGTCGAGCCGCGGACGGTGCACCCACCGGTTGTCGTCGCCGTGCCCGGGCTCGTCGGCCCAGTGCTCGTCGTTCGGCGTCGCGATCTCGTCGCCCGACCACAGCACCGGCACCCCGCCCCAGCCGAGCACCACCGCGTGCGCGAGCAGGAAGCGGGCGACCGCGTCCTGCGTGGCGGCGTCGTCGCCCTCGCGGGCGGCGCGGGCCAGGCCGGTGAGACTGGCCGCCGAGCCGCTGATGCGGCGGTCGCCCGTGGCGGGGTTCGCCTGGAACACCAGGCCCTCCGCGAACGACCCGGGGTGGTCGCCGGAGTAGAAGTCGGACAGGAACACCCGGTGGGCCGCACCGGAGATGCCGACGGCGGCGGCGTCGGCGTCGTCGACCGCCCAGCCGATGTCGTCGTGGCAGCGCACGTAGGTGATCCAGGCCGTCGTGCTCGGCACCGGCGGGACGGCGCCGAGCGCCTCGACCATCAGCGCGGTGTCGCGGGCGGCGAGCACCGACCACACCTGCACCATGAGGCCGTTGTGGTACGCGAGGTCGCTGACCCGGCCGGTGTGGCGTCCCTGCCCCAGGTAGGCCACCAGGTCACCGGGGGCGACGATCGCCTCGGCCTTGAGCAGCAGCGCGGGGCACGCGATCCGGGTCACGGCCTTGAGCGCCTGGGTGAGCCCGTGCACCTCCGGCTCGTTCTGGCAGGTGGTGCCGAGGCGCTTCCAGATGAAGGCGATCGCGTCGAGCCGCAGCACCTCGACGCCCAGGTTCGCCAGGTGCAGCACGACGTCGGCCATCTCGACCAGGACGTCGGGGTTCGACCAGTTCAGGTCCCACTGCCAGGAGTTGAACGTCGTCCACACCCAGCCGTCGAGCTCGTCGTCGCGGCTGAAGCTGCCCGGGGCGAAGTCGGGGAACACCTCGGGCAGCGTGCGCTCGTAGGCGTCCGGCTGCTCGCGGTCGGGGAAGACGTGGAAGTAGTCGCGGTACCGCTGCTCCCCCGCCCGCGCCCGCCGCGCCCACTCGTGCTCGCGGGCGACGTGGTTGAGCACGAGGTCGAGGCACAGCGAGATGCCCGACTCGCGCAGCGCCGAGGTCAGGGCGCGCAGGTCGTCGGTGGTGCCGAGGTCGGCCCGCACGCGGCGGTAGTCGGCCACGGCGTAGCCGCCGTCGTTCGGCTCGGGCCGCGGCTCGAGCAGCGGCATCAGGTGCAGGTAGCGCACCTGCAGGCTGCGCAGGTGGCCGATGCGGTCGCGCAGGCCGGCCAGCGTGCCGTCCGGGGAGAACCGCTCGGTGTACGCCGCGTAGCCGACGACGTCGGGGCGCTGGAACCAGTCCGGCTCGAGCGAGCGCTGCAGGTCGACCAGGTGCAGGTCGTCCGGACGCGCGGCGTACGCCCGTGCTGCCAGGGCGAGCAGGCGGCGGGCGACCGCCTCCGGGTCGTCGTGCACGCCGGTGAGGCCGTCGAGCAGGTCGGGCCACCAGCGCCGCACCCGCAGCGCGAACAGGTCGACCCGGTGGGCGGGCAGCCCGGCGAGCTCGGGCAGGGCGGCGTCGAGCGGGTCGTCCACGTCGTCATCCCACCACCGCGGGAGGCGCGGCGACAGCATTTGCGAGGATGGACGCGTGAGCGAGTCGACCCCGGGCAGCCAGCCGAGCTTCTACGAGCAGGTGGGCGGCGCCCCGACCTTCGAGCGGCTCGTGCGGCGGTTCTACGAGGGCGTGGCCGCCGATCCCGAGCTGCGGGCGATGTACCCGGAGGAGGACCTCGGTCCGGCCGAGGTGCGGCTGCGGATGTTCCTGGAGCAGTACTGGGGCGGTCCGACCACCTACGGCGAGCAGCGCGGCCACCCGCGGCTGCGGATGCGCCACCACCCGTTCGCGGTGACGCCGACGATGCGCGACCACTGGCTGGAGCACATGCGGGTCGCGGTCGACGACCTCGACCTGCCGCCGCTGCACGCGGGCGTGCTGTGGGACTACCTCGAGCGGGCCGCGTACTCGCTGGTGAACACGATGGAGGACCCCTCCCGGCGGTGACGCCGACCCGCTGGCGAATCGATTCGACAGCACGCCGCGGACGCCCCTAGCATCGTCGTCCGTGACCTCCTCGCAGCCACTGACCTCCCCCGCCCCCACCGCGGCCGAGGCCGCGCACGCGGACCCCGCCACCAGCGCGTGGTGGCGCGACGCCGTCATCTACCAGGTGTACCCGCGCTCGTACGCGGACAGCGACGGCGACGGCATCGGCGACCTGCCCGGCATCACCAGCAAGGTGCCGTACCTCGCCGAGCTCGGCGTCGACGCGATCTGGGTCTCCCCCTTCTACGTCTCGCCCCAGGCCGACGCCGGGTACGACGTCGCCGACTACCTCGACATCGACCCGATCTTCGGCACCCTGGCCGACGCCGACGCGTTCATCGAGGCCGCGCACGCCGCCGGCATCAAGGTGGTCGTCGACCTGGTGCCCAACCACTCCAGCGACGAGCACGCCTGGTTCCGCGCCGCGCTGGCCGCCGCGCCCGGCAGCCCCGAGCGCGACATGTACATGTTCCGCGACGGCAGGGGCGAGGGCGGCGACGAGCCGCCCACCGACTGGAAGTCGGTCTTCGGCGGCCCCGCGTGGACCCGGATCACCGAGCCCGACGGCACGCCGGGCCAGTGGTACCTGCACCTGTTCGACGCCAAGCAGCCCGACCTCAACTGGTCGAACCCGAAGGTGCACACCGCCTTCCACGACATCCTGCGGTTCTGGCTCGATCGCGGCGTCGACGGCTTCCGCGTCGACGTGGCGCACGGCCTGGTCAAGGAGGAGGGCCTGCCCGACTGGTCGACCGAGCACGGCCTGCTCGACCACCACGCGAGCGACGGGCGCAAGGCGCCGATGTGGGACCAGGACGGCGTGCACGACGTCTACCAGGAGTGGCGCGCGATCCTCGACTCCTACGACGGCGACCGGATGATGGTCGCCGAGGCGTGGGTCGAGCCCGCCGAGCGCCGCGCGCTCTACGTCCGCCCGGACGAGTTCCAGCAGGCGTTCAACTTCGGCTACCTCGAGGCCGCCTGGCGCGCCCTCGACCAGCGCAAGGTGATCGAGGACTCCCTCGAGGCCGACGCGGTGGTCGGCGCCACCACCACGTGGGTGCTGAGCAACCACGACGTCATCCGGCACGCGACCCGGCTGGCCCTGCCCGTCGGCGAGCGCCGCCCGAACGGCATCGGCCCGGACGACGAGCAGCCCGACGCCGAGCTCGGCCTGCGCCGCGCCCGCGCCGCGACGCTGCTCATGCTCGCGCTGCCCGGCTCGGCGTACCTGTACCAGGGCGAGGAGCTCGGCCTGCCCGACCACACCGAGCTCCCCGGCGAGGTGCGCCAGGACCCGACCTGGTTCCGCACCGACCACGAGGTGCTCGGCCGCGACGGCTGCCGCATCCCGATCCCGTGGACGGCCGACGGCCCGTCGATGGGCTTCGGCCCGACCGCCGAGACCTGGCTGCCGCAGCCGGCGTCGTACCGCGCGCTGGCGGCCGACCAGCAGACTGGCGTCCCCGGCTCGACCCTCGAGCTCTACCGCGCCGCGCTGCGGCTGCGCCGCGAGCACGCCCTCGGGCTCGGCGCGGTCGTCTTCGACGACGCGTTCGGCGACGACGCGGTCGCGCTGCGCAACGGCACCGTGCTCGTGGTGACGAACTTCGGCGAGGCCCCCGTGGCGCTCCCCGAGGGCGCCGAGGTGCTGCTCACCAGCGGCGAGCTCGTCACCGGCGACGGCGGCGCGGACACCCGCGCCGTCCCGACCGACACGACGGTCTGGGTGCGCGCCTGACCTGACGACCGTCGCCGCCCGGGAGCGATCACGAGCGGCGGCGTACCCTCGAAACGCAACGGCCGGCACCCTCTCGCCAGGGTGACCGGTCGTTGCGCTGTCCGTCCTCGCCCGCTCACAGCAACGACGCGCGGGCCAGGACGTGGCCGCGGGGGGTGGTGAGCCGCGTCCACGGCCCGCTGCGGCGGACCTCGACCGGCGGGTCGAGCTCGCGGACGAAGGCCAGCCCGTGCGCGGCGAACGCCGCACCCGACGGGACGTCGGCGCCGGGCACCGGCCGGCCCCACACCCGCGCGCGCAGCTGGGCCACGGCCGGTGCGCCGCTCGTCGACGACGTGCCGGCCGCGACCTCGGCGATGCCGGCCTCCGCGGCCTGCACGAGTACCGGCGCGGGCACGGGCTCGAGCGCCTCCCAGCCCCCGCGCGGCGGCGAGATGCCGGCCCACGCCGCGGCCTGCTCGGTCGGCGGGACGGGCACGTCGGTGCCGTTGTCAGGACGGGCGAGCCGGTCGGCGAGCGCCGCGAGCGGCACCACGACGTCGACCTCGGCCGGCTCGCGCAACCGGCTCGTGCGCAGGCCGAGGACGGTGGGTCCGCCGCCGCCGGTGAGCGGGCAGACGTAGACGGCGAGGACGTCGCCGAGGGCCTGCACGCGCGCGGCGCCACCGGGGTCGAGGCGCGACGCCCGTAGCACGTAGGTCGACAGGTCCGCGGCGGCCGCGGCGTCCTCGGTGCGCAGGACAGGGGTCGCGCTCACGCGCGACCGCGCTGCTCGCGCACCCGGCGGCGCAGCCGGACGGGCTCGTCGTGCCAGTCGGCGAGCCGCTCCCGCTCGCGGTCGCTGAACCGGCGGGGACGTCCGGCCTCGAGGTCGTAGGCGACCATCGTCGACTCGGCGCGGGCGTAGACCACCGGCTTGTCGGCGTGCTCGCCCTCGTCGTCGACGACCTCGTAGCCCATCTCGAACGCGGCACCGCTGAGCGAGCTGACCCACAGGTCGATCGCGACGGGCGCGGGCCGGTAGTGCAGCGGTGTCACGTAGTCGATCTCGTGCCGCGCGACGAGCAACCCGGTGGCCACCATGTCGCCGCCGTCGTCGCTGCTGTGGCCGTGGAACGCGAGCACGCGGGCGTCCTCGAGCAGCCGGAGGAACTGCACGTTGTTGACGTGGCCGTAGGCGTCCATGTCGGACCAGCGCAGCGGGGTCAGGATGCGACGTCGTGCCATGGCTCCATCCTGCCCCCTCCGGGCGTCGCGGGGTCGGGGGCCGTCAGACCGGCGGCGCCGGTGGCCGGCACCACAGCGCCTCGGTGTCGCCCTCGAGCCGGACGTCGCCCGCCGCGTGCGGCAGCAGCACCGTCTGGCCCGCGCGCACGTCGAGCTCGCCGGTGCCGCCGCTCAGCCGTCCACCGCCGCTCACGACGACGAGCACGCCGAACCCGGCCGGGCTGGTCACGGTTCCCCGCGTGCGCTCGACCCGGAAGAAGTCGGCGGCGTCGGGCAGCAGGTCGCCGAGGTCGCCGGCCCGCGCGCCGCGCAGCGCCTCGACCTCGCTCCCCGGCCATGCCCGCCGGTCGACGGCCTGCAGCGCGAGGTCGAACCCGAGCCCGAGGTGACCGTCGGCGGCACCGTCGAGGTCGAACCCCTTCCACTCCATCAGGATCGACAGGTCGGTCGGCTCCTGCAGCTCGACCAGGAACGCGCCCTCGCCGATCGCGTGCGGCATGCCGGCCGGCACCAGGACGGCGTCGCCGGCACGCACCGGCAGCGTGTGCATGGCGTCGAGCATCGCGTCGGTGTCCTGGTCGCGCACCCACCCGGCGAGCTCGTCGGCGCCGACCTCGCGCTCGAAGGCCAGGTGCACCGTGGCCGGCTCGAGGAACACCCAGGCCTCGGTCTTGCCGTGCGAGAGCGAGAGGTGCTCGCCCGCGAAGGGGACGTCGGGGTGCGCGTGGACGGGAAGCCGCTGGCCGGCGTCGAGCAGCTTCACCAGCAGCCCGGTGTCGTCGGCGAAGGCCGCGACGTGGTCGGCGCCGAGCCACGCCCGGGGGTCGCGCCGCACGGCGTCGCGCAGCAGCTCGCCGCCGGGCAGCCGGGTGAGCCCCAGGTCGGTCTCGGCGAACAGCGACGTCGTCGACCCCACCCAGTCCTCGGGGACGTTCGAGTCGACGGGCTCGTCGCCGCGGAAGGCGGCGATCTGCCGGCCGCCCCGGTAGAAGCGGTCCGGCGGCTGGTTGGCGGGCAGCACGACGGGCTGGGTCCCCGGCAGGGGCTGGGTCACGGTGCACTCCTTCGTCGGTCGGGGTCCAGCATGGCCGACGCGCCCCGGGTAGGTTCGACCCGTGGTCGACCTCCCGGGCCTGTCGCTCGACGCCCTGCGCACCTGGGTGCGCACCACCGGGCTCGGCGACGACGTCGACGCCGCCGAGGTGGTGGCCGGCGGCCGCTCGAACCTCACCTACCTGCTCGACCTCGACGGCACGCGGGTGGTGCTGCGGCGACCGCCGCTGGGGCACGTGCTGGCGACCGCCCACGACATGGCGCGCGAGCACACCGTGCAGGCGGCGCTGGCGGGGGTCGTGCCCGTGCCCCGCATGCTGGGGCTGTGCGAGGACCCGGACGTCCTCGGCGCCCCCTTCTACCTGATGGAGCACGTCGACGGCGTCGTCGTCCGCACCCGCGAGCAGGTCGACGGCCTCGGGGACGGCGGCCTGGCCGCGGCGGGCACGGCCCTCGTCGCCACCCTGGCCGACCTGCACCGCGTCGACCCGGACGCCGTGGGGCTCAGCGGTTTCGGCCACCCGGACGGCTTCCTCGCCCGCCAGGTGCGGCGCTGGTCGTCGCAGCTCGACGCCAGCCGCAGCCGCGACCTCCCCGAGGTCGACTCCCTGCGCGACCGGCTCGCGGCGTCGGTGCCGCCCGGGTCGGACCGTCCGCACCGCCGGGGCGTCGTGCACGGCGACTTCCGGCTCGACAACGCGGTCCTCGACCCCACCGGCCGCGAGGTCCGCGCCGTCCTCGACTGGGAGATGGCCACGCTCGGCGATCCTCTCGCCGACGTCGGCCTGCTGCTCACCTACTCGGGCGCGCTCGGGGGCGGGCCGAACCCGATCAGCGAGGCGATGTCACCCGCCCTGGGCTGGCCGACCGGCACAGCCATCGTCCGCGCGTACGCCGACGACGTCGGGCTCGACGACGACGACCTCGCCGCGCTCACGTGGTGCACGGCCTTCGCGCACCTCAAGCTCGCGGTCATCTGCGAGGGCATCCACTACCGGTTCACCCAGGGCAAGACGGTCGGCGAGGGCTTCGACCGGATCGGCGCCCTGGTCACCCCGCTCGCCGCCCGCGGCCTGCGCCTGCTCGACGACCCCCGCTCGCTGGAGGACTGATGGACTTCGCCCCCGACGCCCGCACGACCGAGCTCGCCGAGCGGCTCGAGGCCTTCCTCGCAGAGCGGGTGCTCCCGGCCGAGCCCGTGCTGGAGGAGCAGGTCGAGGCGGCGCGAGCCGCAGGCGACCCGTGGCACCGACCGCCGGTGGTCGAGGAGCTCAAGGCCGAGGCCCGCGCGCGAGGGCTGTGGAACCTGTTCCTCCCGGGCGAGCACGGCGCCGGGCTCACCAACGCCCAGTACGCGCCGCTCGCCGAGATCACCGGTCGATCACCGTTCCTCGCGCCCGAGGCGGTGAACTGCGCGGCGCCCGACACCGGCAACATGGAGGTGCTGACGGAGTTCGGCACCCCGGAGCAGCAGGAGCGCTGGCTGCGTCCGCTGCTCGCCGGCGAGATCCGTTCCGCCTTCTGCATGACCGAGCCGGAGGTGGCCTCGTCCGACGCCACGAACATCGCGACGAGCATCCGCCGCGACGGCGACGAGTACGTCGTGGACGGCCGCAAGTGGTGGTCGACCGGTGCGATGGACCCGCGCGCCGAGGTCTTCGTGGTGATGGGACGCTCGGCCGGCGACGACGCACCGCGGCACGAGCGGCAGTCGATGCTGCTCGTCCCCCGCGACACCCCGGGCGTCGAGGTCGTCCGCCCGCTGCGCACGTTCGGCTACGACGACGCCGCCCACGGCGGCCACGCCGAGGTGCGCTTCGACGGCGTCCGGGTGCCGGCCGCGAACATCCTGCTCGGCGAGGGCAAGGGCTTCGCGATCGCGCAGGCGCGGCTCGGCCCGGGACGCATCCACCACTGCATGCGCCTGATCGGGATGGGCGAGCGGGCGCTCGAGCTGCTGTGCCGCCGCGCGCTCGACCGCGTCGCGTTCGGGCAGCCGCTCGCGAAGCAGGGCGTGGTGCGCGAGCAGATCGCCTCTGCCCGGGTGGCGCTCGAGCAGGCGCGGCTGCTGGTGCTGAAGACCGCCTGGCTCATGGACACCGTGGGCAACAAGGGCGCGCACACCGAGATCCAGTCGATCAAGATCGCCGTGCCGCTGGCGGTGCAGCGTATCGTCGACGACGCGATCCAGGTGCACGGCGGCATGGGCGTCTGCCAGGACACGATCCTGCCGCAGCTGTGGGTCGCGGCCCGCACCCTGCGCCTCGCCGACGGTCCCGACGAGGTGCACCGCATGTCGCTCGCCCGCCGCGAGCTGTCCCGCTACGCCTGAGCCCTCCCCCGAGTCGCCGCATCCCCGGGGGTCCGACACGCGTCCGCGCCCGAGACACGGCGATCCGGGATGGGTTGGGGGATCAGCCCGCCGCGGCAGCCGCGGCGAGCGCCTTGCGAACACGCTGCGGAGACACCGGTTTCGGCGTGCCGACGCCTTGGGCGAACAGCGAGACCCGCAGCTCCTCGAGCATCCAGCGCATCTCGCGCAGCTCGTCCGGGGCGGACGTGGCGGGTGACGCGGCGGCGACCGCCTGCTCGTACTCGGTCTGCAGCTGCTGTACCTCCCACAGGTGCTGGGCGTCGCGCTGCGGCTCGCGGGCGAGCACCTCGACCCGACGCAGGAGGGCGCGCAGGTAGCGCTGGACGTCGGGCAGCCTCGCCACGCCGGCGTCGGTGACGAAGCCTGGGCGCACGAGCCGGCCGAGGTGCTCCTTGACGTCGGCGAGCGAGCTCAGCACCTGCAGCGACGACACCGACGACACCGCCTGCTCCACCTGCCGCGCCGACGACAGCACCCGTGCGACCAGCCGCAGGTGCTCCCCGACCGCGCCGGGCAGCTCGTCGCGCACCGCCTGCTCGAGTCGGGCGAAACCCGCTGCGTCCCAGGCGGGACCGCCGTGGCGCCGTACGACGTCGTCGACGACCGCACCGGCGACGTCGTGCACCAGCGCGGGGAGCGACCCGTGCGGAGCGCGGGTCAGCGCGAGCCGGTCGGCGCTGTCCCAGCCGTCGGTGAGCGACGACACCGACGGCACCGGGGCCGACCGCAGCAGCAACCGCCTGGTGCCGCGGGGCATCTCGCGCGCCTGCTCGGCCGGCGTGGCCAGCACCCGCACGTCGACGCGACCCTGCGCGTCCACGAGCGCGGGGTACCCCGTGACCGGGCCGCCCGGCCCCGCCGTCGAGAACTCGCGGGGCAGGTCGCCGACCGACCACCCCTGCAGGTCGTCGACCTCGACGCCGGCGCGACGCGCCGACGCCGAGATGGCCTCCTGCACGGTCGGAGCCGCCTCGCGATTGACCTGCTCGACGTCCTTGCCCGCCGCGACCTCGCGGCCGCGGCGCCCGGTCACCTTGACCCGCACCCGCAGGTGCGCCGGGACCTTGTCCCAGTCGAAGGCGTCCTCCGGGACGGGCACGCCCGCCAGCCGTCCGAGCTCGCGGCTCAGCGCGGGCAGCAGCGGCTCCTCCCCCGGCGACACGTGCTCGAGCGCGAGCCGGGCGTTGTCGGGCGCGGGCGCCAGGTGGCGGCGCACCGGCTTGGGCAGCGAGCGGATCAGCCCGGTGACCAGCTCGAGCCGCATCCCCGGCACCTGCCACTCGAACGCGTCCGGTGGCAGCTGGTTCAGCACCGCCGCGGGGACGGTGACCGTGACGCCGTCCTCGTCCGAGCCCGGCTCGAAGCGGTACGACACCCGCAGGTCGAGCCCGGCCACGTGCCAGCGGTCGGGGAAGTCGTCCTGGCTGACCCGCTCCGCCGCCGAGTCGTCGACGACGTCGGCCTCGGTGAAGGTGAGCAGGTCCGGCGCCTCGCGCCGCGCCTGCTTCCACCACCGGTCGAAGTGCGCACCCGACACCACGTCGGCGGGGATCCGCTTGTCGTAGAACGCGAACAACGTCTCGTCGTCGACGACGATGTCGCGTCGGCGCGACCGGTGCTCGAGCTCGCCGACGTCCTCGAGCAGGCGACGGTTGTCGTGGAAGAACGCGTGCCGGGTGCGCCAGTCGCCCTCGACCAGGGCGTGCCGGATGAACAGCTCGCGGCTGAGCACCGGGTCGACCCGGCCGTACTGCACCGCCCGGTCGACGACGAGCGGCATGCCGTAGAGCGTCACCCGCTCCTGCGCGACGACGCTGCCCCGGCGGGCCGACCAGTGCGGCTCGGCGTACGACCGCTTCACCACGTGCGCGGCCGCCTGCTCGACCCAGGCCGCCTCTACCTTGGCGACGGTGCGGGCCCACAGCCGCGACGTCTCGACCAGCTCGGCGGCCACGACCAGGTCGGGCGGCCGCTTCGCGAGCACCGAGCCCGGGAAGATCGCGAACGAGATGCCGCGTGCGCCCTGGAACTCGGCGAGCGGGCGGCGTCCGCGCTGCGGGCGGCCCGCTGCGGCCTTGGCCGCCTTGCGCTCGTCCTGCAGGCCCACCTGCGACAGCAGCCCGGGCAGCAGCGCCTGGTGCACCCGGTCGGCGTCGACGGCGTCGCGACCGGCCTCGGGCGACGCGGTGCGCGAGATCCCGATCTTCAGGTCCTTGCAGACGCGTCGGAGCTGGGAGTACAGGTCCTGCCACTCGCGGATGCGCAGGAAGTGCAGGAACTCCCGCTTGCACGCGCGCCGGAACGCGCTGGACGACAGCTCGTCCTGCTGCTGCCTCAGGTGCTCCCACAGGTTGAGGTACGCGAGGAAGTCCGAGCGCTCGTCGACGAACCGGCGGTGCTGCTCGTCGGCCGCCTGCTGCGCCTCGGCCGGTCGCTCTCGCGGGTCCTGGATCGACATCGCCGCGGCGATGACGAGCACCTCGTGGACGCAGCCGAGCCGGTCGGCCTCGAGCACCATCCGCGCCATCCGCGGGTCGACGGGCAGCCGCACCAGCCGCCGCCCGATCCGGGTGAGGCGCCGGTCCGTCGGCGAGGTGCCCGGCTCGATGGCGTGCAGCTCCTCGAGCAGCGCGACGCCGTCGCGCACGGCCCGCGCGTCCGGCGGGTCGACGAACGGGAACCCGGCGACGTCGCCGAGACCGATCGAGGTCATCTGCAGGATGACCGAGGCCAGGTTGGTGCGCAGGATCTCGGGGTCGGTGAACTCGGGACGGCCGTCGAAGTCGTCCTCGGAGTAGAGCCGGAGGCAGATGCCGTCGGCGACGCGGCCGCAGCGACCGGCGCGCTGGCGGGCCGAGGCCTGCGACACCGGCTCGATCGGCAGCCGCTGCACCTTGGTGCGCAACGAGTACCGCGAGATGCGGGCGGTGCCGGTGTCGACGACGTAGCGGATGCCCGGGACGGTGAGCGAGGTCTCCGCGACGTTGGTCGACAGCACCACCCGCTGCCCCGGGTGGGACGCGAACACCCGGTGCTGCTCGGCGGCCGACAGCCGCGCGTACAGCGGCAGCACCTCGACCTCCCGGATGCGGCCGCGGGTCATCGCGTCGCGCAGGCCGTCGGCGGCGTCGCGGATCTCGCGCTCGCCGGAGAAGAAGACGAGCACGTCGCCGTCGCCCTCGCGCTGCAGCTCGGCGACGGCGTCGACCACGGCGGAGACCTGGTCGCGGTCGGGGTCGGCGGCCGGGTCGCCGGGTGCGGCGTCGGGATCGGTCACCGGTCGGTAGCGCACCTCCACCGGGTAGGTGCGACCCGACACCTCGATCACCGGCGCGTCGCCGAAGTGCTCGGCGAACCGGGCGGAGTCGATCGTCGCCGACGTGATGACGAGCTTGAGGTCGGGACGCCGCGGCAGCAGCTGGTGCAGGTAACCGAGGATGAAGTCGATGTTCAGCGACCGCTCGTGCGCCTCGTCGACGATGATCGTGTCGTAGCGGCGCAGCATCGGGTCGCGCTGGATCTCGGCGAGCAGGATGCCGTCGGTCATCAGCCGCACCTGGGTGCCGGCGCTGACCTGGTCGGTGAAGCGGACGGTGTAGCCGACCCGCTGCCCCAGCTCGGTGCCGAGCTCGGACGCGATCCGCTCGGCGACCGAGCGGGCCGCGATGCGGCGGGGCTGGGTGTGACCGATCAGGCCGTCGCGGCCGCGGCCGAGCTCGAGGCAGATCTTCGGCAGCTGCGTGGTCTTGCCCGACCCGGTCTCGCCGGCGACCACCACGACCTGGTGGTCGCGGATCGCGGCGGCGATGTCGTCCTTGCGCTGCGAGACCGGCAGCTCGGGCGGGTACCGGATCGCGGCGAGGTCGCTCTCCGGGCTCGCGCTCATGACCCCACGAGTCTAGGCGGCGGGTGCGCAGCCGCTCGACCGAGATCGGGCGGGGAGGGTCAGCGCGGCGGCTCGCAGACGACGCCGTCGCCGTCCGCGTCGCGGTACCAGTCGTACTCGGGGTCGACACCGCGCACGTACAGGCCGTACCCAGCCGCCAGCGCGGCCTTGCAGGTCTCGAACCGCGGGTCGGTGGCTGCGTCCTGCTCGGCCTGGCGGGCGGCCTCGTCGCGGGCGGCCTGCTCGGCCGGGAGCCGGGCCGCCTCGGCGGCGGCAGCCTGCTCGGCGGC
>NZ_BAAHAF010000169.1:0-10182 GCF_054777815.1 Angustibacter speluncae
CCACGACGCCGGCGCCGACCGCCGACCCGACCGCCCCCGCGCCGCCGCCCACGTCGGCGCCGCCGGCCGACGGCACGATGCGGCCGGGCGACAGCGGGCCGCAGGTCCTCGCGCTGCAGCAGCGGCTGACCGAGCTCGGCTACTGGCTCGGCACGCCCGACGGCACCTACGGCAGGCTCACCACGCAGGCCGTGCTGGCGCTGCAGGGCGTCGCCGGTCTGCAGCGCGACGGCAAGGCCGGTCCGCAGACGGCGGCCGCGCTCGCGGCGGGTGCGCGCTACCAGCCCACCAGCAGCAGCGGGGTCGTGACCGAGATCGACCGCGACGAGGGCGTCATCGCCTTCGTCCGCGACGGCCAGGTGCGGCTGGTCGTGCACACCTCGACGGGCTCGTACGAGGAGTACACGAACAAGGGCCGGACGCTGCTCGCCGACACCCCCGCCGGCAGCTACAGCGTCACGTGGGCCTACGACGGCATGCGGAACGGCGACCTGGGCGAGCTCTACCGCCCCCGCTACTTCCACCCGGACGGCATCGCGGTGCACGGGTACCCGTCGGTGCCGGCGTATCCCGCCTCGCACGGGTGCGCCCGCGTCTCGAACGCCGCGATCGACATGATCTGGCGGGACGACCTGATGCCGAAGGGGTCAGCCGTCGTCGTGCTCTGACGCGTCCCCGGGCTCGTCGGGCCCGTCCGACCCGTCGGGCGAGGCGGTGCGGTGCCGGTCGAACCAGCCGCCGGGCTCCAGGTCGCGCAGGGGCTGCAGGTCGGGCTCGACCACCTGGGTGCTCTCCCACGGCCACAGCTCGACGGCCCGGGCGCACGCGTCGGCGATCGCGGTGGCGTCGAGCTCGGCGTGCACCTCGCCCACACCGAGCTCGGGGTGGGCGACGACGACCCCGATCCGCCCGGGCGGGGGCGCGGGGGTCAGCCACACCGTGGTCTCGGCGCCGGTGTCGCTCGAGCTGCTGCCGTGGGGCACCAGCAGCGGCTCGTCCGGTCCCCGGTCGCCGGCCGGCCCCCACGGCTCGGCGCCCAGCGTCGACACCACCGCACCACCGGGCAGCGTCATGCCGACCAGCACGTCGTGGTGGAACGGCGGCAGGCCGAAGGCGCGCTCGCGCCGCTGCTGCAGGGTGAGTGACCCGGGTCGCACCCGCACCTGCACCTGCAGCAGCACACCGGTGCTGTAGGCCGACCCGCCCACCAGCGCGACGACCAGGTCGGCCGTGCGCAGCAGCTCGACCCGCAGGTCGAGTGGTGTCGCCAGCTCGTTCTCGGGCGGCGAGAACCGCCGGAACGCGGCCTCGTGGTCGTCGTCGCCGTCGCTGCTGATCACCAGTGAGCTGTGCATCCCGTCACGTTCGCACGTCGGGTGGGCAGGCTCACAGGGCTTTGCCCTGCCGACCCCCGCGGGCCGTGGACATACTGCGGGCATGGGACGACTCCAGCGCACCGAGGGCCTCACCGACGACCAGCGCGAGCTGCTGAAGCTGGTGCGCCAGTTCGTCGACGAGCAGATCATCCCGGTCGCGCAGGACCTCGAGCACGCCGACGAGTACCCCACCGAGATCGTCGAGGGCATGAAGGAGATGGGGATCTTCGGGCTGATGATCCCCGAGGAGTACGGCGGTCTCGGCGAGTCGCTGCTCACCTACGCGCTCTGCGTCGAGGAGATCGCGCGCGGGTGGATGAGCGTCAGCGGCATCATCAACACCCACTTCATCGTGGCGCACATGCTGGTGCACCACGGCACCGAGGAGCAGAAGCAGAGGTACCTGCCGCGGATGGCCACGGGCGAGGTGCGCGGCGCCTTCTCGATGAGCGAGCCGGGCTGCGGCTCCGACGTCTCCGGCATCCGCACCAAGGCGGTGCAGGGCGACGACGGCGGGTGGTCGATCACCGGCCAGAAGATGTGGCTCACCAACGGCGGCTCGTCGACCCTCGTCGCGGTGCTCGTGAAGACCGACACGGGCGCCGACTCGGTGTACAGGAACATGACGACGTTCCTGGTCGAGAAGGAGCCCGGTTTCGGCGAGACCGCACCGGGTCTCACCGTCCCGGGCAAGATCGAGAAGATGGGCTACAAGGGCGTCGACACCACCGAGCTGGTGCTCGAGGGGTACCGCACGACGTCCGAGCAGATCCTGGGCGGCGAGCCGGGCAAGGGCTTCTACCAGATGATGGACGGCGTCGAGGTGGGCCGCGTCAACGTCGCCGCCCGCGCGTGCGGCGTGGCCATGCGGGCGTTCGAGCTCGGCACCGCGTACGCGCAGCAGCGCGAGACGTTCGGCAAGAAGATCGCCGACCACCAGGCCGTGCTGTTCCGCATCGCCGAGATGGCCACGAAGGTCGAGGCGGCGCACCAGATGATGGTGATGGCCGCTCGTACCAAGGACTCCGGCAGCCGCAACGACCTCGAGGCCGGCATGGCGAAGTACCTGGCGTCCGAGTACTGCTCGCAGGTCGTCGAGGACTCGTTCCGCATCCACGGCGGCTACGGGTACTCCAAGGAGTACGAGATCGAGCGGCTCTACCGCGAGGCGCCGATGCTGCTCATCGGCGAGGGCACCGCCGACATCCAGCGGATGATCGTCGGCCGCCGGCTGCTCGAGGACTACAAGCTGTCCTGATCGGCCGGCGGACGGGCGCCGTCCAGCCCGCTCCCAGGTCGCTCCCAGCCCGGTCTGCGACGATGGGGGCATGTCGAACCTGACGCCGGGCCGCGGGCGGGGCCCGATGCTGCCGGCGCCGCCGCCCGGCCACCCGATCGCCACCTACCGCTCGTACCTCGAGGCGCAGCGCGCGGTCGACTACCTGTCGGACGAGAAGTTCCCCGTCCAGCACGTGTCGATCGTCGGTACCGACCTGAAGATGGTCGAGCGCGTCACCGGTCGGCTCACCTACGGCCGCGTCGCCCTCGCGGGTGCGCTGTCCGGCGCCTACTTCGGCGGGTTCGTGGGCCTCGTGCTCGGCCTGCTCGGCGGGACGGGCCTGGCCACCGTGCTGCTGCCCGCCATCCTGATCGGCGCCGGCATGGGCATGATCTTCGGCCTGATCTCCTACGCCGCCACCGGCGGTCGACGCGACTTCACCTCGACGAGCCAGATCGTCGCCGCGCAGTACGCGGTCTGGTGCGCCGACGAGCACGCCGGCGAGGCCACCCGCGTGCTGCGGGGTCTCGACGGCGGGGCCGGCCTCGCCGGGCCCTCGCCGCACCCCGCCCCGCCGGCCGCCGCGCCTGCGCCGCAGCAGCAGGCGCCCGACGTCCCTGCCGCCCCGCCCACCGGCCCCACGTACAGCGAGATGCTGGCGAAGCAGAAGGCCGAGCAGGCCGCCCGCGAGGAGCAGGAGCAGCGCGACCGGCTGACCAAGCAGCAGCAGGACCCGCCCCCGCCGCAGTGAGCACGCCGCAGGTGGTCGCCGCGCAGGCGGTGGCCCACCGCCTGCGGGTGCACCACCTGCACGAGCGACTGCCGGCGGGGTCGTACCTCGACGCGGCGCGGTTCGGCCTGCAGGACACCGTGCCTCGCGACGCGCTGCTCGCCCTGCACGCCCGGGTCGAGGCGTGCGGGCCGGACGCGTGGGAGGCGCCGGGCCTGGTGCAGACCTACGGCCCGCGGCAGGCCGTGTACGTGCTCCGCGCCGACGACTGGACGCCGTTCACCCTCGGCCGGTTGCCGCGCGACCCCGACGCCGTCCGCGCGCTCGACGAGCTCGTGGGCGAGGTGCTGGTCGCCGGCGACCTGACCGCGGCCGTCGCCGCTCACGCCCGGATCGCCTGCGCCACAGGTCGATTGGCGATCCGCTGGGACGCGAGCCGTGTCACCGTCCGGGAGGTGGCGGCCCCCGACGCCGACCCCGAGGACGCCCGCCGCGCGCTGTGCCGGCTGCACGTCGCCGCCTTCGGCCCGACGACGCGCAGCGCCTTCGCGTGGTGGGCGGGCGTCGCGCCGCGCGACGCCCGCGCCACCTGGGACGCCGTGCTGCCCGACCTGGTCGAGGTCGACCTGGAGGGCGTGCCCGCGCACGTGCTGCCCGAGCACGTCGACGACCTGCTCGACGGGGCGCCGGCCGAGGGCGTCCGGCTGCTGGTGCAGCCCGACCTGCGGCTGCTCGGGCGCGACCGCACCGGTCTGCTCGCCGGCCCGGGGCTGCGCGCCCTCGACCCGGCGCTCGACGGCCACCACCCGCACGGCGTGCTCGTCGACGGCCGGCTCGCCGGCGCCTGGGGACGGCGGGCCGGCGAGGTCGACGTGCGGCTGAGCCGCCCCGTCGGGCGGGCGGTCCGGGAGGCGGTCGAGGCCGAGGCGCTGTCGATGCCCGTGCCCGGCGTCGGGATGAGCGTGCACCTCACCCCGGCCTGACGGGCTCGGGGCCGACGGTTGCACGTCGGCCCGGCCGGATTCAGTCGGCGGTGCGGAAGCCGCCGTTGCTCAGCAGCAGCTGGCCGTTGATCCAGCCGCCCTGCTCGGACAGCAGGAACCGCACCAGGTCGGCGGTGTCCTGCGGTGTCCCGAGCCGACCGGCGGGCGTGGCCGCGGTGCCGCTCGCGCGCACGGCGTCGTCCATCCACCCCGTGTCGACCGGGCCGGGGTTGACCACGTTGGCCCGCACGCCGAGGTGCGCGAGCTCGTGCGCGGCCGCGACGACCACGCGGTCGAGCGCGCCCTTGCTCGCCCCGTACGGGGTGTTGGAGGCGGTGTGGTCGCTGGTGAGGGCGACCACGCGACCCCGCACCTCGCCCGGCGCGGGCGGGTCGGCCGGCAGCTGCTCGGCGAACGCCTTGAGCAGCAACCACGTCGCCCGGGCGTTGACCGCGAAGTGCCGGTCCCAGCTCTCGACCGAGGTCGTGAGGATGTCGCTGTCGACCGACTCGCAGTGCGACATGACCAGCGCCTGCAGCGGTCCGAGGGCGTCGACGGCGGCGGCGACCAGCCGCCCCGGCACCTCGGGGTCGGCCAGGTCGCCCGGCACCAGCGCGACGCGCACCCCGAGGTCGCGGCACCGGCGGGCCACCTCCTCGGGGTCGTCTGGGGTGCGCTCGTAGCCGAGCCGGTCGTCGTAGGGCGTCCAGTACCCGAGGGCGAGGTCCCAGCCGTCGGCGGCCAGGCCGAGCGCCAGCCCCGCCCCGATCGAGCGCAGCCGGCCGACGCCGGTGACGAGCGCGACCGGCACGTCAGCCCATCCCGTGGGGCAGCTTGTGCAGCAGCGCCTCGCGCTCACGGGCGTGGTGCTGCTCGCGGGTCAGGCGCTCGAGCTCGCGGCGGCTCCGCTCGGCCACGACCGCGGCCAGGAAGCGCTCGGGGTGCGTGCCGGGGGGCGGGGGCGGTGCGACGAGCTGCGAGACCTGTTCCGCGAGCGAGGGTCCCAGGCGCTGGCGGGACGCCGGGTGCAGCCGCTCGGCGCGACCGAGGAAGGAGCGCAGCGCCATCGCGAGCCGGTCGGGCAGCCGCCCGATGTCGGCCGTCACCGCCCAGCCGGCCAGCTCGGGCGGCATCTGCACGGTGGACCGCTCGACCCGCGCGATGCGCTCGTTCACCACGTAGGTGCCGGCCACCATGTCGCCGATCCGCTTGCCCTTTCCGTTGGCCAGGGAGGCGATCACCGCCGCGCTGCCGCCGGTCAGGAAGATCTCGCCGAAGCCGCAGATCGCGCGGATGAACGCGTGCCGCGCCCGGATCGGGCCGCCGTCGTCGCGCACGACCCGCAGGCCGAGCGCCAGCTTGCCGAGCGAGCGGCCGCGGGTGAGGGTCTCGACGACGCCCGGCACGATCACCAGCAGGAACACCGCCGAGGCCAGGCCGATCGCCTGCTGCGCCGCGCTGTCGAGGAAGAACGACGCGCCGCCGACGACGAGGCCGACGACGAACAGCGCCACCACGAGCACGAGCAGGTCGAGCAGGATCGCGACCATCCGGGTCGCGAACGACGCCGGGTGCAGGTCGAGGACGACCGCCTCGCCGATGACGAGCTCGTCGTCCCCCGTGACCATGCGCCGAGTCTAGGTGGAGGCGGTCACCAGTACTGGGCGAGGACGAAGTGCCCGACCTCGTCGACGACGTCGACCTCGATCTCGGTGTCGAGCCCGTCGACCACCCCGGTGCAGGAGGTGGACGCGCCCTCCTCGAAGACCAGCTCCTCGCAGCGCAGGTCCTCGTGGGTGCTCCAGTCGGCCTCGAGCACCTGCTCGACCTCGGTGCGCACCTCGTCCGGCGTGTAGACGCGGCCCGGCTCGGCCTGCGGCAGCGTGCCCTCGAGCTCGTACCCCGGGTCGACGCCGCCGGCCAGGCCCGAGCCGACCACGAACACGCCGAGCCCGATCACGCCGAGCAGCGCCAGGACCGACAGCACCAGCGCGGCGACCGCGAGGCCGGCGCCGCCGCGAGCCGGCGGGGGCGGGGGCGCGGGCGGCGCGTAGCCGCCGTACGCCACGGGCGCCGGCGCCCGTGCGGGCGTCGCCGCCGCCTGCGGCAGCACGGCGGTCGGCGGGGACCAGGGGTTCGTCACCCGTGGTGGATCGGTGCGCGGCGGCACCGGCTTGAGGCGGCGCTTGTAGGCTGGTGGTGTGGACCTCGAGGCGTTCGAGGCCGTCCACGCGGGGGAGTGGGCCGAGCTCGACGACCTCGTGCGACGGCGCCGGCTCAGCGGTGAGCAGACCGACCGCCTCGTCACGCTCTACCAGCGCACGGCGACCCACCTGTCCCAGGTGCGGTCCGCGGCGCCCGACCCCGTGCTCGTCGGCCGGCTCTCGACCCTGGTCGCGCGCGCCCGCGGGCGGCTCACCGGCGGCAGCGAGTCGGCCTGGCGCGACGTCGCGCGGTTCGTCACCCTCTCCTGCCCCGCGGCCCTGTACCGGGTGCGCTGGTGGACGCTGTGGGTCACCGCGCTGTCGGTGCTGCTCATGGTGCTCGTCGGCTGGTGGGTCGTGTCCAGCCCCGAGGTGCAGGCCTCGCTGCTGAGCGAGGACGAGACGCGGCGCCTGGTCGAGGAGGACTTCGTCGGGTACTACACCGAGAACCCCAACGCGTCGTTCGCGGCGCGCGTCTTCACCAACAACGCCTGGATCGCGGTGCAGTGCGTGCTGTTCGGGGTGAGCGGGTTCTGGCCGGTGTACGTGCTCGTGCAGAACTCGGTCAACGTCGGGTTCGTCGGCGGGGTGATGGTCGCCAACGACGCGGGCGGCGTGTTCTTCGCCAACATCCTCCCGCACGGGCTGCTCGAGCTGTTCGCGGTGTTCACGGCGGCGGCCGCCGGTCTGCGGCTGTTCTGGGCGTGGGTCGACCCGGGACCCCGGCCGCGGATCCAGGCGCTCGCGCAGGAGGGGCGCGCCCTGTTCACCGTGGCCGTCGGCCTCGTGGGGGCGCTCGCCCTGTCCGGCGTGGTCGAGGGGTTCGTCACCCCGAGCGGTCTGCCCACGCCCGTGCGCATCGGTCTCGGCGCGCTCGCGCTCGCCCTGTGGGTCACCTACTGGTGGACGCTCGGTCGCCGCGCCGTGCGCCTGGGCGAGGACGGCGACCTGCCCGAGTACCTGCGCGGGGAGTACCGCGCCGTCTCGGGCTGACCGCGGCCCCTCCGTCCGGCCCGGGTCAGAGCCGGCCGGCGGCCTTGAGCGCGAGGTAGGTGTCGGCCAGCCGCGGCGGCAGGTTCGCGGGGGCGGCGTCGACGACCGTGACGCCCGCCCGCTCGAGCCCGGCGGTGACGGCCGCCCGGTCCATCTCGGTGCGCAGTGCGGCCGCGGCGTCGTAGACGGCCACGGCGTCGCCCCGGCCGAGCGCCATCGCGTGCAGCACCGGGTCGGCGACCGAGGCCACCACGACGGTGTGCCGCGAGGCGAGCTGCCCGGCGACGGGCAGCAGCCCCTCCTCGACGGCACCCGCGTCGAGCGGGGTCAGCAGCACCACGAGCGCGCGCTGCGGCACCCGGGTGCGTACCTCGGTGACGATGCGCGGCCAGTCGGCCTCCACCAGAGCCGCTTCCAGCGGCGCCATGGCGTCGACGAGCGCCGGCAGCAGCGCGCTGCCGGTGCGGCCGACGACGCGGGTGCGCACCTCGCGGTCGACGGCGACGAGGTCGACCCGGTCGCCCGCCCGGACGGCGAGCGCCGCCAGCAGCAGGGCGGCGTCCATCGCCGCGTCGAGCCGCGGCTCGTCACCGACCCGGGACGCGCTGGTGCGCGAGGTGTCGAGCACGAGCAGGACCCGCCGGTCGCGCTCGGGGCGCCACGTGCGCACGACGACCTGCTGGCGCCGCGCCGTGGCGCGCCAGTCGATCGCCCGGACGTCGTCGCCGTCGACGTACTCGCGCAGCGAGTCGAACTCGGTGCCCTGCCCGCGCACCCGCACGGCCGAGCGGCCGTCGAGCTCGCGCAGCCGGGCGAGCCGGCTCGGCAGGTGCTTGCGCGAGGTGAACGGCGGCAGCACGCGCAGCCGGCCGGGTACCGCGAGCGAGCGCTGGCGGGCCGCCAGGCCGAGCGGTCCGAGCGAGCGGACGGTGACGTGGCCCGCCAGCCGGTCGCCGCGGCGGGTGGGCGTCGCGGTGCCCTGCAGCCGACGGCGCTCGCCGGCCGGCAGCGTCACCGCGTGCCGCGTCGGTCCGACGCCGGCCGAGGGCTGCCACGCGTCGCGCAGCACCGCCCGCATCGTCCGGGCACCGGTGTGGTGCACGAGCAGGCCCACCGGCGCCTGCTGGCCGAGCCGCACGCTGCCGGGGGCCGACCGCTCCACGCGCAGCGCCAGCGGCGAGGCGGCGAGGGCGAGGTCGGCGCCGACCAGCGCGAGCCACACCAGCACGCAGGCGACCAGCACGAGGCCGGACGGCGCCACGACGAGCACCGGCACGGCGAGCAGCGCGAGCAGCACCGCGCGCCCGGTGAGGGCGAACCCGCCTCTGCGCGTGGTCATCAGGACGTCCTCGTGGTCAGCGGGGTGCGGGGACGCTCGCGAGGACGCTGTCGAGCACCGAGTCGACCGTCACGCCCTCGAGCTCGGCCTCGGGGCGCAGCTGCACCCGGTGCCGCAGCGTCGGGCGGGCGAGCGCCTTGACGTCGTCCGGCGTGACGTAGTCGCGGCCCGACATCCACGCCCAGGCGCGCGCGGTGGCGAGCAGGCCGGTGGCGCCGCGCGGCGACGCCCCGAGCTGCAGCGACGGCGAGGTGCGGGTCGCACGGCACAGGTCGACCACGTACTCGAGCACCTGCGGCGCCACCTGCACCCGGCGCACGGCGGCGCTCGCCGCGGCCAGGTCGTCGGCGCCGGCGACCGCCCGCACACCGGCGGCGTCGAGGTCGCGCGGGTCGAAGCCGCGCGCGTGCCGCGCGAGCACCTCGACCTCGGTGCCTCGGTCGGGCAGCGGCATCGTCAGCTTCAGCAGGAACCGGTCGAGCTGGGCCTCGGGCAGGGGGTAGGTGCCCTCGTACTCGACCGGGTTCTGGGTCGCCGCCACCACGAACGGCTCGGGCAGCGGGCGCGGGACGCCGTCGACGCTCACCTGCCGCTCCTCCATCGCCTCCAGCAGCGAGGCCTGGGTCTTGGGCGGCGTCCGGTTGATCTCGTCGGCGAGCATCAGGTTGGTGAACACCGGGCCCTCGCGGAACGAGAACTCCGCGGTGCGGGCGTCGTAGACCAGCGAGCCGGTGACGTCGCCCGGCATCAGGTCGGGCGTGAACTGCACGCGCGAGTGGTCGAGCGACAGCGCGGCCGACAGCGCCCGCACCAGCAGCGTCTTCGCCACGCCGGGGACGCCCTCGAGCAGCACGTGGCCGCGGCACAGCAGCGCGATCACCATGCCGGTGACCACGGCGTCCTGGCCGACGACGGCCTTGGCCACCTCGGCGCGGACGGCGTGCAGCGCGGCCCGCGGGTCGGCGCCGTCGGCGGCGGGGGCGGCGGCGTCCGGGACGGGCGCCTTCGCGAGGTCGGGCGTCGTCACCTCGGGCGTCGTCGCCGCGGGCGCGGCGGGTGCGTCGACGCCGGGGGCGTCCGGGTGGTGCGGCTGGTCGGTCACGGGGCGGGTGCCTTCCTGTCGGTGGCCTGGGTGGCGGGGGCCTGGGGCGAGCGGGTCTGCGGGTCGACGAGGGCGTCGAGCGCCTCGGCGAGCCGGGCGAGGGCGAGGTCGTCGGCGGGCGGCGGGCCGGCGAGCAGGTCGCGCACGGCGGCGGCGTCGGGGCCGCTGCGGGCGGC
>NZ_BAAHAF010000170.1:0-26544 GCF_054777815.1 Angustibacter speluncae
CGCGCGCGGGTGCCGCCGCCCCCGTCCCGGCCCACCAGCTGGTCGTGCGGGGCGCCCGCGAGCAGGTCGGGACGGGCGTCCTCGCCCAGGGCCGTCGCGGCCACCTCGCCGAACCGGCCGAGCGCGCGCTCGAGCTGCTGCTCCTGCTCGGGCGTGGCCCCCTTCTGCCGGGCGAAGCCGGCCGAGGCGCCCTGCAGGCCGAGCAGCGGGACGTCGACGTAGCTGGCGACGACGAGCCGCAGCCCGGGCAGCCGCTCGCGCACGCCACGCAGCCCGGCGAGGGCGGCGGCGGGCAGGTCGGCCGGCGCCGCTCCCCCGCGCCCGAGCAGGTCGACGGGCCCGGCGCCGAGCGCGGCGAGCATCCCCGCGCCGCCGTCGTTGGTGCCCGAGCCGCCGAGGCCGAGCACGACGCGGGTCGCGCCGCCGTCGACGGCCGCGGCGAGCAGGTCGCCGACCCCCGTCGTCGTGGTGACCCCGGGGTCGCGGCGGTCGGGCGGCACGAGGTGCAGGCCGCACGCCTGCGCGGTCTCGAGGTAGGCGGTGTCGCCGACGCGCAGCACCTGCGCCGGGACGGGCTCGCCGAGGGGGCCGGTCACGTCGACGACGCCCAGCTCGCCGTCGAGGGTGGCGGCGAGGGTGTCGACGAAGCCGGGGCCGCCGTCCGAGAGCGGGCAGGTGGTGAGGTCGTCGTCCGCGGCGTGCGCCGACCACCCCTCCGCCATCGCCGTGGCCGCCTGGCGGGCGGTGAGGGTGTCCGTGAAGCAGTCGGGGGCCAGCAGGACGCGCATGGCACCCATCCTGCCCGCCGGGGCGGGCAGTCCCGTGCGTGGGATGATCGCGCCCGTGAGCACCTTCGCCGAGCCCGCCCCGACGTCGGCCGCCCTCCTGCTGCTCGGCCGCAGCCGCACCGGCGACCTCGCCACCGAGCGCGGCGTCGAGTGCCCCGGCGACCTGCCGGCACCGTCCGACCCCGACCTGGTCGAGCGTGCGCGCGCCGCCCGGGCCGCCCTCGGCGACAGCGCCTTCGTGCTCGGCCACCACTACCAGCGCGACGAGGTCATCCAGTTCGCCGACGTCACCGGCGACTCCTTCAAGCTCGCGCGCCAGGCGGCGGCGCGGCCCGAGGCCGAGCACATCGTGTTCTGCGGCGTGCACTTCATGGCCGAGAGCGCCGACATCCTCACCTCGGACGCGCAGCAGGTCGTCCTCCCCGACCTCGCGGCCGGCTGCTCGATGGCCGACATGGCCGCGATCAGCCAGGTCGAGGACGCCTGGGACGTGCTGGTCGACGCCGGTGTCGCCGACGACGTCGTCCCGGTCACGTACATGAACTCGACGGCCGCGATCAAGGCGTTCACCGGACGCCACGGCGGCACGGTCTGCACGTCCTCGAACGCGAGGACCGCGCTGACGTGGGCGTTCTCGCAGAAGTCGGCGGAACGGGGCAAGGTCTTCTTCCTGCCCGACCAGCACCTCGGCCGCAACACCGCGGTCCGCGAGATGGGGTTCTCGCTCGACGACTGCGTGGTCTACGACCCGCACAAGCCCGCCGGCGGCCTGACCCGGCAGCAGCTGCAGGACGCGCGGATGATCCTGTGGCGCGGGCACTGCAGCGTGCACGGCCGGTTCTCGCTGCAGAACGTGCTCGACGCCCGCGCGGCGCGTCCCGACGTCAACGTGCTGGTGCACCCCGAGTGCAAGCACGACGTGGTCGAGGCGGCCGACCTGGTGGGCTCGACCGAGTTCATCATCAAGGCGCTCGACGCGGCCCCGGCCGGCAGCACCTGGGCCATCGGCACCGAGCTGAACCTGGTGCGGCGTCTGGCCTCCCAGCACCCCGACAAGGAGGTGCTGTTCCTCGACAAGACGGTGTGCTTCTGCTCGACGATGAACCGCATCGACCTGCCGCACCTGGTCTGGTCGCTGGAGTCCCTCGCCGCCGGCCGCGTCGTCAACCGCATCGTCGTCGACCCCGACGTCGCCCACTGGGCCCGCGTCGCGCTCGACCAGATGCTCGCGCTGCCCGGCGAGACCTCCAAGGACTGAGGGCTCAGCGCCCCGACGACCTCGCGGGGTCGCCGCGGTGCAGCAGCCCGAACGTGCGCCACTGCTCGTCGGCGGCCGCGACCGCGGCCCGGCTGCGCGCCGGGTCGAGCGCGGCCAGCTCGCTCACCACGGCCTGCGCCACCGCGAGACCGGCTGTGAGCGAGGGGAAGAAGGCGACCCCCTCAGCCGGGACGGTGACCACGCCGTCGGCCACCGCCGACAGCTCCGGCGCCACGGCGTCGGTGAGCACCCACACCTGCACCCCGCGCGACCGAGCGACCTCGGCCGCCAGCACCGCGTTCTCGTACAGGCGCCAGAACGTCACGACGACGAGCACGTCGCCGGGCTGCGCGGCGGCGAGCCGGTTGGCGGTGTCGGCGCCACCGCCCACGACCGCCTCGACGTCGTACCCCGCGATGCGGGCGTTGTGCGCCAGCGCGATCGCGACGCTGGCGTAGCTGCCGTCGCCGAGCACCAGGGTGCGGCGGGCACCACCGACCGCCACCGCCATCGCCCGCACGCCCTCGAGGTCGTCGCGCGTGACTAGCGCGAGCTGGTCGAGGTCGCGGCGCAGCGAGGCGGCGGCGGGGGTCGAGCCGGCGTCGTGCTGGCCGGCCACCTCCGGCGCGGTGAGGTGCGACAGGTACCGCGCCCGCAGCTCGCGCTGGAACGACGGCCACCCGGCGAAGCCGAGCGCCTGGGCCGTGCGCGTCACGGTGCCGACGTTCACGCCGGCCAGCTCGGCGACCTCGGCCGCCGGTGCGTGCGAGACCCGCCCGGGGTGCGAGGCCGCGGCCTGCACCACCGCGCGCGACTGCCGCGCGAGCCCGCGCGCGGGCACGAGCCCCCGCAGCCAGCCCTCGACCGAGTCACCGGACACCGTCTCCCCCTGCACGTCGCCATGCTCGCCGAGCGGGGTGCCCTGGCACAAGCAGAATCTGCAACATCCTTTGCAGCACCCCTTGCTCGCAAACACTGCTGCACCTAGCGTGGCGGGGTCCCGCACCCCACCCGGAGGCGCACCGATGTCGTTGTCCGCCCGGCTCGACCGGCTCCCGATGAGCCGTCCCCACTACCTGCTGCTGCTCATCGGCGGCCTGGGGTACACCTTCGACGGCCTCGACGCCGCCGTCGTCGCCTTCCTGCTGCCCGACCTGCAGCGCGTGTTCGGCCTGTCCGACGTCCAGCTCGGTCTGGTGGGGTCGGCCACCCCGCTCGGCTTCCTGGTCGGCGCCACCGCCGCCGGCGTGCTCGGCGACCGGTACGGACGGCGGGTGGTGATGATGGGCGCGCTCGCCTTCTACGCGGTCTTCAGCCTCGTCGCCGCGGCGTCCCCGTCCTACGAGGTCTTCCTCGGGGCACGCGTCCTGGCCGGCCTCGGCACCGGTGCCGAGAGCGCGATCATCGCTCCGTTCCTGTCCGAGTTCGTCCCCGCGCACCGGCGTGGCTGGTTCGTCGGGGCGTTGGCCGGCTTCTTCTCCTTCGGGTTCGTGCTGGCCGCGCTCATCGGCCGGTTCGTCGTCCCGCTCGGCGAGGACGGCTGGCGCTGGGCGCAGGTGCTCACGGCCGTGCCGATCCTGCTGCTGCTGTGGTGGCGCCGCCGGCTGCGCGAGTCGCCCCGCTACCTGGCCTCGCAGGGACGCACGGTCGAGGCCGAGCAGGTCGTCGCGGAGCTCGAGGACGCCGTGCGGCGCGCGACCGGGAAGGACCTGCCGCCCGTGCCGGCCGACGCCGAGGACGACCAGCGCTCGCAGGTGCGGATCGGCCTGTTCAGCGGCCTGCGCATCCTCTGGTCGGCGACGATGCGTCGGCGCACCGCGGCGGTGTGGACGATCTGGTTCGTCATCACGTTCGCCTACTACGGCTTCTTCTCGTGGATCCCGACCCTGCTCATCAACCAGGGCATCACCGTCACGAAGAGCTTCGAGTTCTCGATCATCATCTACTGCGCCCAGGTGCCGGGGTACTTCTCGGCGGCGTGGCTGAACGAGCGGCTCGACCGCAAGAACACCATCGCGCTCTACCTGACCGGTTCGGCGTTCGCAGCGTTCTGGCTCAGCCAGATGAGCGACCCGGTGCTCATCACGGTGGCGGGCGCCACGCTGTCGTTCTTCCTGAACGGCGTCTACGCCGGGCTGTACGCCTACACGCCGGAGGTCTTCCCCACCTTCATCCGCGCCACCGGCGCCGGGCTGGCCAGCGCGTTCGGCCGGATCGGCAGCATCACCGCTCCCACGATCATCGGCGTCACCGCCGCGTCCTGGGGCTTCGCCGGGGTGTTCGGCCTGACGACCGCCGTGCTCGCCGTCGGGGTCGCCGCGACCCTGCTGTTCGCGGTCTCGACGCGCGGGCGCTCGCTCGAGGACATCACCGACCGCGTCGCCGTGAAGGGAGCGCGATGAACCCGACCACGTTCGCCGAGCTGGACGCCGCCGTGCAGGCGGCCGTCGGCGCACGGCTGTTCACCGTCCTGCACTGGTCGCCCGACGAGCGGGTGCTCACCCGGATCCACAGCGACCACCCGGACGAGTACCCGGTCGGCGGCCGCAAGACCGTCGAGGTCGACGCCGACTGGCTCGCCCGCTGCGTCGACCGCGGCGAGCCCTGGCTCGGTGCCGACGTCGCCGCCGTGCGGCACGTGTTCGCCGACCACGCGCTGATCGAGCGGCTCGGGTGCGGTGCGGCGATGAACGCGCCGGTCGTCGTCGACGGCAGGGTGGTGGGCGTGCTCAACGCGCTCGACGCCGAGGGCGCCTACGACGACGCGTCGCTCGGCCGGCTCGCCCAGATCGCCGCCACCGCAGGTGATCTCGTCCGCACCAACGCACCCGACGGAGGACCCCGGTGACCGACCTGCTGCTGCGCCGCGCGCGCGTGCTCGACCCCGCGACCGGCACCTACGACGAGATCGACCTGCGGATCGCAGACGGCGACGTCGCCGAGACGGGCGCGGACCTCACCGCACCGGACGGTGTGCGCTCGCTCGACCTGCGCGGGTCGTACGTGCTGCCGGGGCTGGTCGACTGCCACGCGCACGTCGTGGCGGCGAGCGCCGACCTGTCCGAGCTGCGCACCTGGTCGCGCTCGTACCTGGCGTACCGCACCGCGCAGAACATGGGCGCGATGCTCGACCGGGGGTTCACCACCGTCCGCGACCTCGGCGGCGCCGACCACGGGATGGCGCGGGCGCAGGCAGAGGGCCTCCTGCGCGGCCCGCGGCTGCACTTCTGCGGCCAGCCGCTCAGCCAGACCGGTGGCCACGGCGACGACCGCGCGCCCGACGACCACCACTGCTGGACCACCGGCGTCAGCCGGGTCGCCGACGGCGTCGACGCCGTCCGCGCCGCGGCGAGGGACGAGCTGCGCAAGGGCGCGCACCACATCAAGGTGATGGCGTCCGGAGGCGTCGCCTCCCCCACCGACCGGATCGACTCGACCCAGTACTCGATGGACGAGCTGCGCGCCGTCGTCGAGGAGGCCGAGGCCGCCAACCGGTACGTCGCCGCCCACGCCTACACGGCTCGCGCGGTGGAGCGGGCGCTGCGCGCCGGCGTCCGCTCGATTGAGCACGCCAACCTGATCGACGAGTCGGTCGTCCCGCTGTTCCGCGAGCGCGAGGCATTCGTGGTGATGAACCTGGTGACGTACCGCGCGCTGCAGGACGAGGGCCGGGAGGTCGGGCTGCCCGAGGCGTCCTGGCGCAAGGTGTCCGAGGTGCTCGACGGCGGCTACCGGGCGCTCGAGCTCGCGCACCGCGAGGGGCTGCGTCTCTGCTACGGCACCGACCTGCTCGGCCCGATGCAGCAGCACCAGAGCCAGGAGTTCGTGATCCGCGGCGAGATCCAGCCGGCGATCGACGTGATCCGCTCGGCCACCACCACCGCCGCCGAGCTGCTCGACCGGGTCGGCCGGGTCGGGACGCTGGCGCCGGGCGCGCTCGGCGACCTCGTGGTGCTCGACGCCGACCCGCTGGAGGACCTCGCCGTCCTCACCCGCCCGGCGTCGATGCCGTACGTGGTGCAGGGCGGCCGCGTGGTGGTCGACCGATCCTGAGACCGTTGCGGCTCAGCCGTCCTGGTGGCGGGCGAGGTCGGTGAGCAGCAGCACCTCGGCGACGCAGGCGCGCTCGAGCAGGTCGAGGGGCACGGACTCGTCGATCCCGTGCGCCCGGGCGTCGGGGTCCTTGACCGCTGTCAGCAGCATCTCGGCCTGCGGGTAGGCCTCGGCCAGCATCGCGACCATCGGCACCGAGCCGCCCATGCCCTGCAGCACGGGCTCGGCGCCGTCGAACGCGGCGGACAGCGCGTGCCGCGCGGCGGCGAAGGCGCGACCCCCGGTCGGCGCGGAGAACGGCGTGGCTGTGGCGCGCGGCGTGAGCGAGACCTCGGCGCCGAACGGCGGATCGGCGAGCAGGTGCGCCCGCAGCGCCTCGACGGCCGCCTCGGGGTCCTGGCCCGGGGCGAGCCGCACCGTGATGCGCGCGGTGGTCGAGGGCAGCAGCGTGTTCGACGACCTGGCCACCGACGGAACGTCGATGCCGGTGACGGTGACGGACGGCCTCGCCCAGACGCGTCCGGCGACCGCGCCCGAGCCGGCCAGCCGGACGCCGTCGAGCACCCCGGTGTGCTCGCGGAACACGTCCTCGGCGTACTCGACCGCGGGGTCCGGCGCGGTGACCAGCCCCGGGACGGCGACGGAGCCGTCGGGGTGCCAGAGGCGTCCGAGCAGCTGCACCAGCGCCGTGACGGCGTCGGGCGCGGCACCGCCGTAGGAACCGGAGTGCAGCGCGTGGTCGAGGGTGCGCACGTGGAGGTCGACCATCGCCAGGCCGCGCAGGCTCACGGTGAGCGAGGGCGTCTCGCGCGACCAGCTGGTGGCGTCGGCCACCACCACCACGTCGGCGGCGAGCAGGTCGGCGTGCTCGGCGAGCAGGGCAGCGAAGGTCGGCGAGCCGATCTCCTCCTCGCCCTCCACGAGCACCACCAGGCCGACGCCGTCGTCGGCGCCCCAGGTCGGCAGCAGGGTGCGGAGCGCGACGAGGTGGGCGACGACGCCGCCCTTGTCGTCGCCGGTGCCGCGGCCGAAGAGCCGCCCGTCGCGCTCGGTGGGCTCGAACGGTGCTGAGGTCCAGAGGGTCTCGTCGCCGGGCGGCTGCACGTCCTGGTGGGCGTAGAGCAGCACGGTCGGGCGCCCGGGTGGGGCCGGTCGGCGACCGACCACCGCGGGCGCACCCGGCGTCCCGTCGGGCGCGGACGCCGTGAGCACCTGCACGTCGTCGAGCCCCGCGTCGCGCAGCAGCGCGGCCACGGCGTCGGCGCCGGCGGCGACGTGGGCCTGGTCGAACGCCGGGGCCGACACCGACGGGATGCGTACCAGGTCGTCGAGATCGCCTCGCGCGCGTGGCATCTGGGCGGCGACGGCGGCCCGTGCCGCCTCGACGGCGGGCGGCTGCGGACCGGTCACGCGCCGCCCTCCGCCAGCCTCGACAGCAGCAGCACCTCGGCGAGGCAGGCCTTCTCGAAGACGCCGAGGTGAAGGCTCTCGTCGTAGCCGTGCGCCTGGGTGTGCGGGTCCTCGACACCGGTCACGAGCACCGTGGCCGCGGGGAAGACCTCGACGAAGTCGGCGATGAACGGGATCGACCCGCCGATGCCCTGCTCGACGACCTGCGCGCCGTCCCACGCCTCCCCCAGCGCCCAGCGCGCGGCGTCGTAGACAGGGCCGTCGACGTCGCCGGCGAACGGCTTGCCCAGCTCCTTGCGCGTCACGGTGACGCGCGCGCCGAACGGCGCCTGCTCGAGCAGGTGCCGCTCGAGCGCCTCGTAGGCCTGCTGCGGGTCCTCGCCCGGCGCGACCCGCATCGACAGCTTCGCGCGGACGGTGGGCTGCAACGTGTTCGAGGCGTGCGCCACCGACGGGGCGTCGATGCCGGTGACGGTGACCGACGGCGCCGTCCACATCCGCTCGAGGATCGATCCGGTGCCGACGAGCGCGACGCCGTCGAGCAACCCGGACTCCTCCCGCAGGCGCGCCTCGTCGTAGTCGAGGTCGGCGGCGGCCGTGCGCACGAGGCCGGGGACGGCGAGCGTCCCGTCGGCGTCCCACAGCCGCGCCAGCAGCGTCAGCGTCGCGAGCATCGCGTCCGGCGCGACGCCGCCGTACATGCCCGAGTGGACGGCCGCGCGCAGCGTGCTCACCTCGACGTCGGCCTCGACGAGCCCGCGCAGCGTGGTGGTGAGCGAGGGGGTGTCGACGTCCCAGTTGTCGGAGTCGGCGACGACGATGACGTCGGCCTCGAGCCGGTCGCGGTAGCGGGTGAGGAAGTCGGTGAACGACGGCGAGCCCGACTCCTCCTCGCCCTCGACGAAGACGACCACTCCCACGCCGTCGTCGGGCCCCCAGGTCGTCAGCAGCGTGCGCAGCGCGGCCACGTGCGCCATCACGCCCGCCTTGTCGTCGGCGGTGCCGCGCCCGAAGAGCCGGCCGTCGCGCTCGGTCGGCTCGAACGCCGGGCTCGCCCAGTCCTCGTCGCGACCCGGCGGCTGCACGTCGTGGTGGGCGTAGAGCAGCACGGTCGGACGGCCCGCGGGCGCCGGGCGGCGGGCGACCACGGCGGGGGCACCGTCCGACCCGTCGGGACGGGTGGCGCGCAGCACCTCCACGTCGTCGAGGCCCGCGCCCCGCAGCAGCTCGGCGACGAGGTCGGCGCTGGCCTGCACGTGCGCCTGGTCGAACGCGGCGGCCGAGACGCTGGGCACGCGCACGAGGCGCTCGAGGTCGGCGCGCACACCGGGGAGCAGGGGCGCGAGGGCGGACCGCAGGGCGGCGACGTCGGTCATGCCCGGCACCGTACTGCCGCGCCCACCGGCGTCAGGGACCACCCTGACCCGACCCTGGAACCAGCGCCGGGAGGGAGCGGACGGGGCCCGCACCGCGTTCACTGGAGGACAGGCCGCACCGCGCGGCCGTCACCGAGGAGGTCGAACGACCGTGAGCCAGAACCCCCTGCCGGAGCACCAGGCGCCGCAGGCCCCGCAGCTCGACAAGGGGCAGGCACCCCAGGCCCCGTCCCCCCAGCAGGCCCCGTACGCCCAGCAGAGCCCCTACGGCCAGCAGGCCCCGTACGGCCAGCAGCCGGGCCAGCAGCCGGGCCAGCACGGCCAGGCGCCGGGCACCAGCGGCGACGAGCGCACGATGGCGGTGCTCGCGCACCTGTCGGCGCCGATCGCGGCGGTGGTCAGCGTGGGCTGGCTGAGCGTGGTCGGCCCGCTGATCGTGTGGGCGATCTACAAGGACCGCGACCCGGTGGTGCGCCAGGCGGCGGCCGGGGCGTTCAACTTCAACGTCTCGTTCTGGCTGCTGTACCTGGTGTCGTGGATCCTCATCATCACCGTGATCGGTGCCGTCATCGGCCTGCCGCTGCTGATCATCGGCTTCGTGGTCGCCGCGGTGTGCCACGTCCTCGGTGCGGTGAAGGCCTCGCGCGGCGAGCCGTACACCTACCCGTTCCAGATCCCCGTCCTGAAGTGACGGCCTGACACGAGCAGCGGACGGGGTCGGGCGCCGGTCGGTGCCCGGCCCCCGTCCCGTTAGGGTGGATGGGTGTTCGGACGGAAGAAGCAGGTCCAGGAGCCGGAGCGCCAGGTCGTCCCCGACCGCCCCGGCGCCAAGAACCGTCCGACCCCGAAGCGTCGCGAGGTCGAGGCCGCGCGCAAGCGCCCGCTCGTCGTGACCGACCGCAAGGCGGCGGCCAAGGCCGACCGGTCGAAGGTGCGCGAGGAGCGGCTGAAGCAGCGCGAGGCGCTGGTCACCGGCGACGAGGCGCACCTGCCGCTGCGCGACAAGGGACCGCAGCGCCGGTTCGTCCGCGACGTCGTCGACGCCCGGTGGAACCTCGGCGAGTGGTACCTGGTGCTCGCGCTGGTCGCCGTCGTGCTCGTGCTGATCCCGCCGATGCTGGGGCTGAACCAGACCCTGATGTTCCAGCTGCAGACCTGGTCGACGCTGGTGCTCTGGGGCACGGTGCTGCTGTGCGTGTTCGACGCCTACCTGCTGTCGCGGGTGATCAAGCGCAAGATGCGCGAGCGGTTCGGCGACGACGTGCAGACCCGCGGCCACGTCTCGTACGGCGTGCTGCGGGCGTTCCAGATCCGCCGCTGGCGGCTCCCGAAGCCGCAGGTCGCGCGGGGTCAGGCGCCGCGCTAGGCCCGCTCCCCCGTCCCGGGCTCAGCCCCGGGCGGTGAGGACGACCGGGCCGTCCTCGGTGACGGCCACCGTGTGCTCGCTGTGCGCCCCGCGCGAGCCGTCGGCGCTGCGCAGCGTCCAGCCGTCGGGGTCGGTCCAGATCTCGTCGGTGCCGGCCATGAACCACGGCTCGATCGCGATCACCAGGCCCGGACGGATCTTCATCCCCTTGCCGGGGGTACCGTCGTTGGCGACGTGCGGGTCGCCGTGCATCGTCCGGCCGACGCCGTGGCCCCCGAACTGCAGGTTCACCCGGTACCCGTCGGCGCGGGCGACCTCGCCGATCGCCGCCGAGACGTCGCCGAGCCGGTTGCCCACCTGCGTCACCGCGATGGCGGCGTCGAGCGCACGGCGGGTGCAGTCGACCAGCCGCTGGTCCTGCTCGCGCTGGGTACCCACCTGGACGGTGAGGGCCGAGTCGCACACCCAGCCGTCGACCGACGCCGCGAAGTCGACGCTGAGCAGGTCGCCGTCGACGAGGGTGTAGTCGTGCGGGAGCCCGTGCAGCACGGCGTCGTTCACCGACGTGCAGAGCACCTTGCCGAACGGCATCGCGCCGAAGCTCGGGTGGTAGTCGACGTAGCAGGACTCGGCACCGCGGTCGCGGATCATCGAGTGCGCCAGGGCGTCGAGCTCGAGCAGGTTGACCCCGACGTCGGCGGCGCCCTCGAGCGCCGTCAGCACCTCGGCCACGAAGCGTCCGGCCGGTCGCATCTGGTCGATCTCACGGGAGGTCAGCAGCTCGATCACCGGTCCAGCCTACGGGCGCCCGCGCGGCCCCGAGCGCCCGGACGTAGGGTCGGAGGCATGGAATTCCGCTACCTCGGCAACTCCGGTCTCAAGATCTCCGAGATCACCTACGGCAACTGGCTGACCCACGGCTCGCAGGTCGAGAACGACATCGCCACGCAGTGCGTGCGCGCCGCGCTCGACGCCGGCATCAGCACCTTCGACACCGCCGACGTCTACGCCAACACCAAGGCCGAGACGGTGCTCGGCGAGGCGCTGAAGGGCGAGCGGCGCGAGTCGCTCGAGATCTTCACGAAGGTGTACTGGCCCACCGGTCCCGGCGGCAAGAACGACACCGGCCTGTCCCGCAAGCACATCATGGAGTCGATCGACGGGTCGCTGCAGCGGCTGCAGACCGACTACGTCGACCTCTACCAGGCGCACCGCTTCGACACCGAGACCCCGCTCGAGGAGACGATGCAGGCGTTCGCCGACGTCGTCCGCCAGGGCAAGGCGCTCTACATCGGCGTCAGCGAGTGGACGGCCGACCAGATCCGCGAGGGCCACGCCCTGTCGAAGGAGCTGGGTTTCCAGCTGATCTCGTCGCAGCCGCAGTACTCGATGCTGTGGCGCGTCATCGAGGACGAGGTCGTCCCCACGAGCCGCGAGCTCGGCATCTCGCAGATCGTCTGGTCGCCGATCGCCCAGGGCGTGCTCACCGGCAAGTACAAGCCGGGCCAGGCCCCGCCGGAGGGCTCGCGCGCCACCGACGACAAGGGCGGCGCGAACATGATCAAGCGCTTCATGAACGACGAGGTGCTGGGCGCGGTCCAGCAGCTGCAGCCGGTGGCCGACGAGGTCGGCATCTCGATGGCCCAGCTCGCCATCGCCTGGGTGCTGCAGAACGACAACGTCGCTGCCGCGCTCGTCGGGGCCTCGCGGCCCGAGCAGGTGCACGACAACGTCAAGGCGGCCGGCGTGAAGCTCGACGCCGAGGTCATGACCAAGATCGACGAGGCCCTCGGCGGCGTCGTCGAGCGCGACCCGGGCAAGACCGCCGAGGGCGCCCCGAAGACCCGCGTCGCCTGAGCACGGCACGGACCCGCGCGGTCCGACCGTCCCGACCACGCACCGGCCGGTCCGTCCCCCTCGGGACGGGCCGGCCGTGGTCGTCAGCGGTCGACCTCCCCGGCGCGCAGGAGCAGGCGCGCCAGGCGGTACCGGGCACGGCCGGTCGACGACCGGGGGTCGTAGCCCAGCCGCGCGGTGAGCGCGTCGTGCCGGGCCTGGACGCTGGAGTGGTGCATCCCGAGCTCGTGCGCGGACGCCCGGACGCTGTCGTGCTCGGCCAGGGCGTCGAGCAGGTCGAGCGAGCGCCGGTCGAGTGCGGCGAGCACCTCGACGTCGGGGTGCCGCCCGGCGCCGCGGAGCAGGGCGACGGCGTCGGCGAGCAGCCCGAGGTCGGCCGCGTCGACGACCGGCGTGCGGTCGTCGACGAGCCGCAGGGCGACCAGAGCAGCCGTCCACGAGCTCGCGAGGTCCTCGGGCGCGACCGTCGGTCCGATCCCGGCGACGGGGTGGGGGCAGGGCTCGTCGCCGCCGAGCAGGTGCGCGCGCACGGGTCCGTCCGGACCGACGACCACCCGCCCTCCCCCGGCGGCGAGCGGCACGGCGACGGCGCGCACCCGCGACCCGACGCGCAGCCGGGCGGCGGCGGCCTGCCGGTCGGACGCCGGCCGGGCGCCGTCGAGCAGCACGAGCAGCGGGTCACCGAGCCCGGACGGGCGGCGGTCGAGCACGACCCCCACGGCCAGCGCCAGCCGCTCGAGCACCAGCTCGTCGTTGGCGTGCGCGGCGCCCGTCCGCTCGATCCACACGTGCGCCGGGCCGGCGGGCACGACGTGCCGGCCCGGCTCGAGACCGGCCGCCGGGTCGGGGCCGAGCCGCGCGCCGTCCGGACCGATGCGCACGACCTGCCCGTCGACGACCGCACCCGCCGCCGCGCCGCTCAGCGTCGCCGCACCCCGCAGCGCCGCGTCGACCCCGGCACCGCGTGCGATCAGCGTGTCGAAGTACGCGATCACCTTGAGGCTCTCGCCCGCCTCGGGGTCGAGCGCGGACAGCCGTCCGGCGAGCTCCTGCATGCGTCACGCTCCCTCGCGATCCGGACCCACCCTAGGCCGGGCGGCCGGGCCCGCGGGAGCCGTCCGGACGGCTCAGCCGGCGAGCACGCGGCGCATCCAGGCGTTGCGGGCGGCGGTCATCGCCGCCGACACCTCGGCCTGCGGCGCCATCATGTCGAAGCCGTGGAAACCGCCCGGGAACACGTGCAGCTCGGCCTGGACGCCGTGCGCCCACAGGGCGGTGGCGTAGGCGACGTCCTCGTCGCGGAACACCTCGGCGGTCGCGCAGTCGACGTAGGCGGGCGGCAGGCCGCTCAGGTCGGTGGCCCGCGCCGGCGCCGCGTAGATCGAGACGTCGTCGGTGCCCCGCCGCTCGCCGAGCAGCGCCGACCAGCCCGTCACGTTGCTGGTGCGGTCCCACACCCCGATGCCGTCCACCTGGTGGGTCGAGACCGTGGAGTCGCGGTCGTCGAGCATCGGGTAGATCAGGCACTGGCCCGCGAGCGCCGGACCGCCGCGGTCACGCGCCAGCAGGGCCGTCCCGGCCGCCAGGCCGCCGCCCGCGCTGGCGCCGGCGATCACCAGCCGACCGGGGTCGATCCCGAGCTCGTCGGCGTGCTCCGCCGTCCAGACCAGCCCGGCGTAGCAGTCCTCCACCGGGTACGGGTCCGGGAACTCGGGGGCGAGGCGGTACTCGACGGTGACGACGACCGCGCCGAGCTCGACGACCCACGGCAGCAGCTGACCGAGCCCGGTGAACCGGTCGCCCATGATCATCCCGCCGCCGTGGGTGTGGAAGACGGCCGGCGCGAGCACGCCCGGTGCGCGGTCGGCGCGCTCCAGGACCGTGACCTCGATCTGCGCGCCCTCGTAGCCGTCGATGGTCAGGTCGCGGCGCGCGACACCGGCCTCGGCCAGCACGTCGTCGACCGGCACGTCGACGGGCAGACCGCCGCGCAGCGCGGGGATCATGTCGGGCGTGATGGTCGGCGGCAGCACCGAGGCCAGCACCGCGAGCGCTGCCTCGAGCTCGGGGTCGAACGGCGGCGCCGGGTGGGTGGCGCCGGGCCGGCTCGTCGTCTGCGTCATCGCGTCCTCCTGCGGTCCTGCGGCCGCCTCGTCGCGACCGGTCCCCCGATGCTCACCGACGCCGCGGCCGGCCGGACCCGCCAGGTGCGGCGGAACCGGCCCCGGCGACCCGCCATCCGGCGCGGCCTACTCCGCCGGGCGCAGCGACATCGGACCGTAGACGCGCTCGCCGTCCTCGAGCAGGGTCACCGAGTCGACGCCCTCCCGCAGCAGCGTGCGCCACGACTCCCCCACCCACGTCTCGGCATCGGCCTGGGTGCCGAACCCGCCGGTCGCGGCGCTCTCTGGGCGCACGGCCTGCCCGTCGGCGTCGGCGTAGGTCCACGTCCACGGCGTCGCGCTCATGCCCTCACCGTAGGGGCCGGGCGCCGGTGCGGCACGATCGGCGGGTGCACCCCACGACGGCCGACCTCACGGGCCCGGCGCTCGCGCCGGCCCGGGGGCGGATGGCGCTCCCCCTGCCCGCCGGCGGGCCCGACGCCACCGCGGAGGGCACGTCGGTCGTCGCCTGGGACGAGCTCGTCGACCCGGCGAGCGGGCTGCTCGACCGGGTCGCCGCCGACTGGGCCGCCCGCGGCGGCTTCGACGACGAGCGCCGACCGTGGGTGCTCACGGTGTTCGGCCTCGCGCACCAGCTGACCCACGGCACCGTCGCGCACCTCGTGCTGCAGCAGCGCGTGCTCGACCTGTCGGACCTGCGGATCCGGTTGCGGCACGACGGATCCGATCGCCGCCGCGCGGCTGGCCTCGTGCTCGACGACCCCGCGCCCGCGTGGAGCGGCGACCCCGACGAGCTGGCCGTCCGCTGGTGGGACGAGGTGCACCGCGCCTGCGCACCGCTGGTGGCGCGCGCCGCCGGGCACGGCGTCCGCGAGTCCGTCGGCTGGGGTGAGCCCGTCGGGCTCGCCACCGTGGCCTGCCACGCGCTCGCCGAGGCCGGGGTCCCCGGTACGCGCGAGCTCGCGGTGCGCCTCGCCGACGTCACCGGTCGCGCGCACCTGACCGCGACCGAGGACGCGGACGACCCACCCGGCTGGGCGGCCCGGCGCACCACCTGCTGCCGGTGGTGGCAGTCGAGCCACGACGCGCACTACTGCGTCGAGTGCCCGCTGCACCTGTCGCCGCGCGCGGTGACGCACCCGCTGCCGACCGACCACTGAGCGGCGCCGGGTCGGCGCGTCAGCCCCGGAAGGAGTCGGGACGCCGACCGAACCGGCGCACCTCCTGCGGCCACCCGCAGCCCTCGGCGACCCGCCCGGCCCACTCCTTGGCGGTCTCGTCGTCCGGGACGTCGATGACGGTGAAACCGCCCAGGAACTCGGTGGTCTCGACGTAGGGCCCGTCGGTCACGACCACCTCGCCGCTGGTCGCGTCGGCCGCGTAGACCGGGCCGCCCTCCTCGAGGCCGCCCGCGAACACGTAGACCCCCGCCTCGATCATCGCGTTCACGACGGCGGTGCTGGGCTCGACGCGGCCCAGGAACCACTCGGTGCTGTGCTCGCCGACCCACTGCTGGTTGAAGTAGATGAGGTACTCGGCCACGACGTCTCCTCCGTCCGGGGCGGACCGTCCGTCCGCCGCTCACCGTCCTGACGCGCGAGCACGCGCCCGATCGACACGATCCTGCCCGCTGGCAGGATCGCTGTCGTGGAGCCCGTGCCCGACGTCGTCGCCACCGCCGAGCGGTACCGCCGGTTCGCCCGCGTCGAGGCGGCCGGCATGTCCCCCTCGTACGAGGCGCTGACGCTGGCCGTGGCCGAGGACCGGCGGGTGCTCGACCTGCTGGCCCGGGTCGAGCAGGACCAGCAGCAGCCGAACCTGCTGCTCGGCGCGCTGCGGCTGCACGGTGTCCCGACCGACGACCCGGCCCGCGCGCTCGACTGGGTGGTCGCGCACCCGGACGCGGTGCTCGAGGTGCTGCGCACGCGGTTCACCCAGACCAACGAGGCCGGACGCTGCGCGCTGCTGCTGCCGGCCCTGGCGCGGGTGGCCGACGGTCGTCCGGTCGCGCTGGTCGAGCTCGGCGCGAGCGCCGGCCTGTGCCTGCTCCCCGACCGCTACCGCTACGCCTACGCGAGGTCGGACGGCCGCACCCGCCTGCTCGGCCCCGCCGACGGGCCGCAGCTGCGCTGCGAGCTGCGGGACCAGCTTCCGCTGCCCGACCACGTGCCCGAGATCGCCTGGCGCGCAGGGCTCGACCGCAACCCGCTCGACCCCGCCGACGCGGACGACGCCGCGTGGCTGCAGGCCCTCGTCTGGCCCGAGCACGTCGACCGCGCCGCCCGTCTGGCGGCGGCGCTCGCGGTCGCGGCGCAGGACCCCCCGCGGGTGGTGCGCGGTGACGTCGGCGACGACCTCGAGGCGCTGCTCGCCCAGGCGCCGGCGGGCACGACGACCGTCGTCACCCACACCGCGGTGCTCGCGTACGTCACCGCCGACGTCCGCGCGCGCGTGCGGGCGACCTGCCGCGCCGCCGGCGCGTGGCGGCTCGGTGCCGAGGGCCGCTCGGTGCTGCCCGACCTGGACGCCCCGGCCGACGACCCGTCCGCCTTCGTGGTGTCGCTCGGCCACCCCGACGGCACCGAGCAGGTCGTCGGACTCGCCCAGCCGCACGGACGGTGGCTGCGCCGGGTCTGAGCCCGTCAGCCGGTGAAGCGGGCCAGGAACGCGGCCGTCCGCGGGTCCGACGGCGCCTCGAAGAGCCGCTGCGGCGGGCCCTCCTCGACCACGGCGCCGTCGACGAGGAACACCACCTGGTCGGCCACCTCGCGGGCGAACGCCATCTCGTGCGTCGCCATCACCACGCCGATGCCGTCGCGGCGCAGGTCGCGCACCACGTCGAGCACCTCGCCGACGAGCAGGGGATCCAGCGCGGACGTGATCTCGTCGAGCAGCAGCACCTGGGGTCGCACGGCCAGCGCGCGCACCAGCGCCACCCGCTGCTGCTGCCCGCCCGACAGCGAGTCCGGGTAGGCGGACGCCTTGTCGGCCAGGCCGACCCGCTCGAGCAGGTCCAGCGCCGTCCGACGCGCCTGCGCCCGGGGCACACCGCCGCCGCGCACCGGCGCGAGGACGAGGTTGTCGAGCACCGACAGGTGCGGGAACAGGTTGTAGGCCTGGAACACCATGCCGATGCGGCGGCGGACGTCGTCGACGTCGACCCGGGGGTCGGTGATCTCGCGGTCGCCGAGGTGCACCTCGCCGTCGTCGACGGTCTCGAGCAGGTTGAGGCAGCGCAGGAAGGTCGACTTCCCGCTGCCGGACGGGCCGATCAGGCAGACGACCTGCCCGGCGTGGACGGTGAGGTCGACGCCGCGCAGCACCTCCCTGGGCCCGAACGACTTGCGCACCTGCTGGGCCTGCAGCACCGGTCGGCCCTCGACCACCGGCTCCTTGGTCAGCGACACCTCAGCCCCCGCCCTCGCGCCGCATCGCCCGGATCGTCAGCCAGTCGGCGACCCGGGCGAGCACGATCGTCGCCAGGATGAACACCACGGCGGCCACCACGAGCGGCGTGAAGACGAAGTCGCGGTTGGAGATGATGTTCGCCTGCCGCAGCGCCTCGACCAGACCGATCGTCGACAGCAGCGCGGTGTCCTTCTGCAGCGACACGAAGTCGTTCAGCAGCGGCGGGGTGACCCGGCGCAGCGCCTGCGGCAGCACCACGTGCCGCAGGGTGCGGCCGTACGACAGGCCGAGCGCGCGTCCGCTCGCCCACTGGGTCGGGTGCACCGACAGGATCCCCGCGCGGATCACCTCGGCCACGTACGCGCCGTAGCTGAGCGACAGCGCGATCACGCCCAGCCAGAACAGGCTGTCGGGCGTGCCGCGCAGCTCGAGCGCGGGGATGCCGAAGCCCACGAGCAGCACGACGAGCAGCGTCGGTACGCCGCGGAAGACGTCGGTGTAGACGGTGGCCACGAGCCGCAGCGGCGCGAGCGCGGGCGACGGCAGCACCCGCACGACGGCGACGACCAGCGCGACGACGAGGATCACGACCTCGGCGACGACGAACAGCCGCACGTTGAGCCAGAACGCCTCGAGGATGGGGCCGGCCGAGGCGCGGGCGTCGTCCCAGTCGAAGAACGTGCGCCGCACCCGCTCCCAGCCGGGTGCGTTCACGACGGCGAGCGCGGCGACGCCGAGGACGACGACGGTCGACACCGCCGCGACCGCTCCCCGTCGGACCGCGCGGGTGCGCCGGTAGCGCTCGCGCTCGCGCTGGCGCGCGCTCGGCGACGTGCCGACGGCGCCGGACGCGACGTCGGCCCCCGAGGGGCTCACGTCAGTCCAGGGTCTTCACGTCGGCGGCCTCGGCCAGCCAGGTCTGCTGCAGGTCGGCGAGGGTGCCGTCCTCGTCGAGGGACTCGACCGCGAGGCTCACGCACGCGGTGAGCGGGCTGTCCTTGTCGAGCAGCAGGCCGAACTCCTCCGACTCGCCCGTGCGCGGCTCGAACTGCCCGACGATGGTGCCGCCGTCGAGCTCGGCACCGACCAGGTAGAACGCCGTGGGCACGTCGGCGACGATCGCGTCGACCTGCCCGTTCTGCAGCGCCTGCGCGGCCTTGGAGGTGTCGTCGTAGACGAGCGGGTCGGCGTCGGGCGCGATCTGCGCGACGGCCTCGAGCGAGGTGGTGCCCACCTGCGCGCCGATGCGGGCCGGCTGCAGGTCGGCGAGGCTGGTCGCCGAGGCGTACGGCGACCCCTCCAGGACGATGACGCCCTGCTGCGCCTTGTAGTACGGCGCGGAGAAGTCGACGACCTCCTGGCGCTCGCTCGTGATCGAGAACTGGTTGATGTCGAAGTCGAAGGCCTTGTCGCCCGGCTTGATCGCCTCGTTGAAACCCTGCACGACCCAGGTGATCTCGTCCGGCCCGAAGCCGAGCTTCTCGGCCACCGCCTGCGCGACGGCACCCTCGTAGCCCTCGCCGTTCGACGGGTCGTCGTCGACGAACCACGGCTCGAAGGCGGGCGAGTCGGTGGCGATGGTCAGCGTCCCCTCCTCGTGCAGGTCGAGGTCGTCGGGCCGGCAGTCCTCGAGCGAGGCGGCGCCGGCGGTCGAGGTGGTCGTCGAGGTGCCCTCGTCCTCCGGGGCGCAGGCGGACAGCGCCAGCACGGCGACGGCGGCGACGGGGACGACGAGCAGGGAACGGAGCGTGCGCATGCCCAGATGGTAGGACGCCCGGTCCACCCGTCGGGACGCCGTCTCACCGTCGACCGGTCGGTCGCCCGGCTCGTCCCGGTACGTCGTCTCAGGGCGCGGCCGGCACCGGTGCCCGGCGCTGGCGGGGGACGACGCGGCGCACCACGGCCGGCGCCATCACCGACGGCGGCGGCTCCAGCAGGTTGACCACCCGCAGGAACGCACCGGCCACCGCGGGGTCGTGCTCGCCCACCGTGAGCACCCGCTCGAGGTAGCGGTCGAGCACCCGCTGCGGCAGCGGTTTGCGGCCCAGCTGGGGGAACTGCCGGTCCACGCCCACGGCCAGCGACCAGGGGACCCCCGCGATGCGGGCGGCGTCCCGCTGCACGTCGCGCTGCAGCGCGTCGGGGTCCGCGCCCGAGGCGAGCCGGGCGTCCAGCGCCAGCACCTGCTGGACGGCCGAGCTGATCCCCTGCCCGAACGCGGGGTTGAGCGAGCAGACCGCGTCGCCGAGCACCAGCATCCCGGGCGGCGGCGGGACCTTCTCGTAGTGGCGCCACCGGCTCGTCGGGTAGCGGTAGGGCACCGGGTCCCCCAGCGGCTCCGAGCCCTCGGCGATCTCCGCGATCACGCCGCCGAGGGTCCGCGCGTAGGCGCGGAAGCCGTCCAGGTCCGACGGCGGCTCGTCGCCGAAGTAGCCGACCAGCGTGACCGTCCACACGTCGTCCCGGATCGCCAGCACGACACCGGCGCGGGTCGACGGCGGGGCCGTCCCGACGACCTCCCCGTTCGCCCCGGCGACCTGGTCGGGAACGCGCCGCATCAGCCGGGTGACGTAGCGGACGTCGACGCGCACCTCCTCCTGCGGCGGTTCGGGCAGGCCGAGGTCGTGCGCCCACCGGGGCGTGCGCGACCCCCGCCCGAGGGCGTCGACCACCAGATCGGCGGGGAGCTCTTCTGCGACCGTCGCGCCGACGTCCTGCACCCGCACACCGACCACGCGGCCGCCGCGCACCACGGGTCGCTCGACCGAGCAGCCGTCGCGCAGCGCGACCCCGTCCAGGACGAGGACGCGCTCGCGGACGGCCGTCTCCAGCGCCTCGCGCGCCACGCCGAGACCGCGCAGCCCGGTGTCGCGCAGGGCGAGCCGGTGCCCGCCGATGCGCCAGACGACGTCCTCCATCGGGCCGGTCTGCGCGCCGCCCTCGACCAGCTCGTCGACCAGCCCGGGCAGGAGCACCTCGAGGCCCTCGACCCCGGCGGCGAGCAGGCCGTGGGTGTGCGGCGTCTGGGGCACGCCCGCGCGGACGGGTCCGTCGAGCCGGTCGCGCTCGACGACCACCACGTCGCAGCCGCGCGCGGCGAGCACCCGCGCCGCGAGCAGACCGGTCAGGCCGGCGCCGAGCACCACCGCGCGCGACGGGGTCCGGGAGGTCGGGGAGCTGTCCACCCGCTCGACGGTGGCAGCCGACGACGACCCGGCACCAGGGCATTCGGTGCAGGATCGCCAGGCGGCGCGGTCAGTCGTCGCGCGCGGCGGCGGAGTACCGGGCGACCAGGCCCGCGAGACGACGCGCCTCGGCCTGCGCCCGCTCGCCGTCGGAGCGCTGGATGCCCATCACCGCCAGCGTGTCGCCGTCGTCGAGGTCGAGCTGCGGCCACGGTCGTTCGCCGAACCGCACCGAGACCACCTCCGACCACTCCAGGTCACGGCGCACGACCAGGTTGCGCACGTGCAGACCTCGCTCGGACGGCACCGCCCGCACGCTCGCCTGCCGCCAGAGGAACAGGTCGATCAGGACCGCGACGACGACGAAACCCGCTCTGTCCCACCACTCGTAGCGTCCGGGGACGAAGAGCGCGAGCAGCACGAGCAGCAGCGTGACGCCCGCGCCGAGGCCGAGCGCCACGACCCGGGTGCGGCGCGGCGCGAAGACGGCGAGGTCGTCGGGCACCGCGCTCAGATCCGGCAGGCGTGGATCGTGGTGACGAGGATCGCCCGCGCGCCGAGGGTGTAGAGCTCGTCCATGACCTGGTTGGTGCGGTTGCGCGGCACCATCGAGCGCACCGCGACCCAGTCCTTGTCGTGCAGGGGCGACACGGTGGGCGACTCGAGCCCGGGGGTGATGGCGCAGGCGCGCTCGACCAGGTCGACCTGCACGTCGTAGTCCATCATCACGTACTGCCGGGCCACCAGGACGCCCTGCAGCCGCCGCAGCAGCACCTGCACGGCGTCGGTCTGGTCGGCGTCGGTCCGGTCGGCGCCGCGCCGGCGCACGAGCACCGCCTCCGAGCGCAGGATCGGGTCGCCGAACACCTCCAGGCCCGCAGCGCGCAGCGTCGCACCGGTCGACACGACGTCGGCGATGGCGTCGGCCAGACCGAGCTGCACCGAGCTCTCGACCGCGCCGTCGAGGCGCACCACCTCGGCCGTGACGCCCCGCTCGGCCAGGTACGACCGCAGCAGGCCGTCGTAGCTCGTGGCCACCCGGGTGCCCTCGAGGTCGGCCACCGACGACGCGACCGACGGCGGTGCGGCGAACCGGAAGGTCGAGCCGCCGAAGCCGAGCTGGAGCACCTCCTCGGCGTTGGCGCCGGAGTCGAGCAGCAGGTCGCGACCGGTGATGCCGACGTCGAGCGTGCCGGATCCCACGTACACGGCGATGTCGCGCGGGCGCAGGAAGAAGAACTCGGCGTCGTTCTCGGGGTCGAGCACGACGAGCTGGCGGCTGTCGCGGCGCAGCGAGTAGCCCGCCTCGTCGAGCATCGTGACGGCGGACTCGGACAGCGTCCCCTTGTTCGGGACGGCGATGCGGATCATGGTGCGCAGCAGGCCTTCTCTGTCACAGGTGGCGGTAGACGTCGTCCAGGGTCAGGCCCTTGGCGAGCATGAGCACCTGCACGTGGTAGAGCAGCTGGGAGATCTCCTCGGCGGCGCGGTCGTCGTCCTCGTGCTCGGCGGCCATCCACGACTCGGCGGCCTCCTCGACCACCTTCTTGCCGATGGCGTGCACGCCGGCGTCGAGGGCGGCCACCGTGCCCGACCCCTCGGGACGCAGCCGCGCCTTCTCGCTCAGCTCGGCGAACAGCGCGTCGAAGGTCTTCACGCGTCGAGGCTACCGGCGGGCGGGTCGCGTCCCGTCGGCCACCCGTCGGGCGCGGGTCAGCCGGACGCGCGAGCGGCCAGGTCGCGCAGCTCCTGCACGGCGGCGGCCGCGTCGTCGGCGCCGTACACGGCCGACCCGGCGACGAACACGTCCGCGCCTGCCTCGGCCGCCCGCTCGATCGTCTCGGCCGACACGCCGCCGTCGACCTGCAGCCACACCGGCAGCCCCGACGCCGAGATCGCCTCGCGCGCACGGCGGATCTTCGGCAGGCACACGTCGAGGAAGGACTGCCCCCCGAAGCCGGGCTCGACCGTCATCACCAGCAGCATGTCGACCTCGGGCAGCAGGTCGACGAACGGCTCGACCGGCGTCGCCGGGCGCAGCGCCAGACCCGCGCGGGCGTCGTGCCGGCGCAGCTCGCGGGCCAGGCGCACCGGCGCCGAGGCGGCCTCGGCGTGGAAGGTCACCGACTGCGCGCCCGCCTCGGCGTACCCGGGAGCCCAGCGGTCGGGGTCCTCGATCATCAGGTGCACGTCGACCGGCACCGGGCTGGCGCCCACGATCTTCTCGACCACCGGCAGGCCCAGGGTGAGGTTGGGCACGAAGTGGTTGTCCATGACGTCGACGTGCGCCCAGTCGGCCGAGGCGATCTTCGCCAGCTCGCCGCGCAGGTCGGAGAAGTCGCTGTTCAGGATGCTCGGCGAGATCTGGATGCCCACGCCGCGACCCTAGCGGGGCCGCTCCACCCACCCCGAATCGTCCGACGAACGGGGTGGGGAGGGCCTCCCGGGGACCGGATCCCGGACGATCCGGGGAGGGGGGCGGTCAGGACGGGCGGCGCAGCAGCGCGAGGAACATCGCGTCGGTGCCGTGTCGGTGCGGCCACAGCTGGGCGGTGGGGCCGGCGCCGACGTCGGGCAGCTCGCCGTCGCGGGTCACCGCGCGCAACGCGGCCGGAGCGTCGAGCAGCTCGGTGCCCGGGTGGCGGCGCACGGCGTCGTCGACGACCGCGACCGTCTCGGCCGGGTGCGGCGAGCACGTGACGTAGGCGACCACGCCGCCCGGTCGCACCGCCTGCAGCGCGGACGCCAGCAGCGCGCCCTGCAGCGGCGTGAGGGCGGCCAGGTCGGCGGGCGTGCGGCGCCAGCGCGCCTCCGGACGCCGGCGCAGCGCGCCCAGGCCGGTGCAGGGCGCGTCGACGAGCACGCGGTCGTAGGCACCCGGCTCGGACGCCCCGACCTCGCGCCCGTCGGCGGTGCGGACCTCGACGTCGGGGCCGACGGCGGACCGCACGAGCTCGGCGCGGTGCGGGCTGACCTCGACAGCCGTGAGCGAGGCGCCGCGGCCGGTCGCGAGGGCCGCCAGGAGCGCGGACTTGCCGCCGGGGCCGGCGCACAGGTCGAGCCAGCGCGCCTTCGGGGCGTCGGGCTCCCCCGCCGCGGCGAGCGCGAGCGCGCCCTGCTGGCTGCCCTCGTCCTGCACCCGGGCCCGGCGCTCGCGGACGGCGGCGAGGTCCGCCGGGTCGCCCCCGGCGAGCCGGACGGCGTGGGGGGACCAGCGTCCGGGCTCGCTGGCGGGGGCGGCCGCGAGCAGCTCGGCGGGGTCGGCCAGGCCGGGCCGGGCGAGCAGCGACACCGCCGCCGGCACGTTGTCGGCCGCGAGCAGGTCGTCGACCTCGTCGACGTCGCGGCCGTGCGCCACCAGCGCCTCGCGCATCGCCCGCACCACCCAAGCGGGGTGGCTCCAGCGCGTCGCGAGGTGCCCCACCAGGTCGGTGTCGCGCGCGGGGACGGCGTCGACCTCCCAGGTCGCGAGGTCGCGCTCCCCCACGCGGCGCAGCACCGCGTTGACGAAACCCGCCGGGCCCGAGCCGATCCGGTCGCGGACGAGGCCGACGGTCTGGGACACGGCCGCGTGCGGCGGGATGCGGGTGGCGAGCAGCTGGTGCGCCCCCAGCCGGAGGGCGTCGAGCACCGGCGGGTCGATCTCGGCCACGGCCCGGTCGGTGCACCGGGCGAGCACGGCGTCGTAGAAGCCGCGCATCCGCAGCGTGCCGTACGCCAGCTCGGTGGCGAGCGCGGCGTCGCGCGGCTCGAGGGCGCGCCGCCGCAGCTGCACGGGCAGCACCAGGTTGGCGTAGGCGTCGTCCTCGTCGACGGCACGCAGCACGTCGAAGGCGACGCCGCGCGCGGGGTCGGCTGCGCGAGCGCGCTGCGAGGGGGCCTGCTGCGAGCGCTGCTTCGGTCGTCGCGGCGCGTCGCCGGGCCGCCGTCCGCCCTTCCCGTGCTGGTGCCCGGTCACGCGAACCGCTCCCCCGGCTCGGGGCGCACGCCGCGCGCCCAGTCGGCGGCGGGGAGCGCCTTCTTCCCGGCCGGCTGCACGGTGCCGAGCCGCACCGGGCCGGAGCCGGTGCCGACCAGCACCTCGCGGCGCCCGACCAGCAGCTCCCCGGGGGCCAGGTCGCCGTCCGGGGCGTCGGCGCCGCGGACCGGTTCGAGCGGCCCGAGCTTGGCCCGCTGGTCGCGCCAGGTCGTCCAGGCACCGGGTGCCGGGGTGCACGCCCGCACCAGCCGGTCGACCGCGAGCGCCGGTGCGGCCCAGGCCACCCGGGCGTCGTCGACCTCGAGCTTGGGGGCGAGCGAGACGCCGTCGGCCGGCTGCGGGGCCGGGGTGACGGCACCCGCCTCGAGCGCGTCGAGGCTGGCGACCAGCAGGTGGGCGCCGGCCTCGCCCAGACGTGCGAGCAGCTCGCCGCTGGTGTCGCGCGGACGCACGGTCTCGGTGAGGGTGCCGAGCACCGGGCCGGTGTCCATGCCCTCGTCGAGCAGGAAGGTGGTCGCACCCGTGACCTCGTCGCCGGCCATCAGCGCGCGCTGCACGGGCGCGGCCCCGCGCCAGGCCGGCAGCAGCGAGAAGTGCAGGTTCACCCAGCCCAGCCGGGGCACGTCGAGCACCTCGCGGCGCAGCAGGTGCCCGTAGGCGACGACGGGGCAGCAGTCGGGGGCGAGCTCTCGCAGCCGCTCGAGGGCGTGGGCGGGGCGCTCGGGCCGCAGCACCTCGACGCCCGCCTCGAGGGCCACCTCGGCGACCGGCGACGGCGCCGACCGGCGGCCGCGGCCTGCTCCGGCGTCCGGGCGGGTGAGCACCGCAACCACCTCGTGGTCGGACGCGAGCAGCGCCCGCAGCGACGGCACGGCCGGGGCCGGTGTGCCGGCGAAGACGACCCTCACGTGGCGCGCCCGAAGGTGGCGTGCGGGCTGACCTCGACCCGCGGCGGCGTCAGCCCTGCCCACTCGGCCTCGCGGATCGCCTTCATCGCCTCCGTGCGCGCGGCGGCGTCGAGGCGGTCGACGAACAGCACGCCGTCGAGGTGGTCGGTCTCGTGCTGCACCGCGCGCGCCAGCAGCCCGCTGCCCTCGAGGACGACCGGCTCGCCCCACGCGTTCTGCCCGCGGGCGACCACGGCGTGCGCGCGGCGGGTGTCGACGGTCAGGCCCGGGATGGACAGGCACCCCTCCGGGCCGTCCTGGCACTCGGTCGACAGGTCGAGGTCCGGGTTCACCAGGTGCCCCAGCACGCCGTCGACGTGGTAGACGAACACCCGCAGCCCCACGCCGATCTGCGGCGCGGCCAGACCGGCGCCGGGCGCGTCGAGCATGGTGTCCTGCAGGTCCTGCACCAGCCGGCGCAGCTCGCGGTCGAAGTCGACGACCGGGTCGGCGGGGGTGCGCAGCACGGGGTCGCCGAAGAGCCGGATGGGCTGGATGGCCACGCAGGTGCCTCCTGGGCGGGTCTCGGGGGTCGCGCCGGTCGGCGAGCACGCGACCGGGGCCGCACCATCCTAGGTCGCGGCCGCTCACACCCCGTCGACGGGACGCACCACGACCCGCGGCGGGTGCGGGGTCTTGGCGGCCGACAGCACCGCGCGCGCCTGCCCCAGCGCGAGCGCCACCGGCGCCGCGGCCCCGGCCGGCGCGCGGACGAGCAGCCGGTCCGCCGGAGGCGGCTCGTCGGTGCCGTCCGGTCCTGCCGCCACCGGTCGACCAGGAGCGGCGCGCGCCGG